>CAZISK010000944.1:0-3446 GCA_964541355.1 uncultured Candidatus Obscuribacterales bacterium | reverse complement strand
GCTCCTGCTGCGGTACTGGCTTCGGATGACTATTTTACTCCCTTGATCAAGGTTAGAATCAACGGCAAGCTACACAGTATCAACGTCGATCTGCCGGGACTGGCCTCCAATCAGCGAACTGTTCTCTTGCTGACTGATGGAGAAAAGATTTGTGCAATCGACCCCGTATCCAATGATGTCTGGTTGCTCAAGATGACTTTCAAGAAAGACGGCAAAGGCGAGTTCAAGTTCAAAAAACTGATCCACAAAAAGGATCGAGTCAAAAAGGGTTAACGCACACAGGCTATCATCATTGTTCCGGACTATGGCATTGAAAAAGAATGGACATCGATACTTGCTCAAGTTTTTGAATTGGCGATACTTGGATGGAATGCAATAGCCTAAGATCTGCTCCTAGAAGTGCGTTGTCCCAGGTTGTTGCGGGTACGGGAAATTGATTCATACTTTCATACGCAGTGATTGTCCTGATGATTACCTGAATGATCGGACTGATGACTGCAGCGAGGTCGTTAATGCTTGCTATCCTCCAGTTGGAGGCATGCTCAATCGAGGACAGGCTATACCACAGATTGGCCGAGCAAAGCGTCCGTATTGTTGCCTCGCTCTTGCTTATCTGATAGTCTCTAATATGATAGCGGACATTGTCACCCAGCTCCGTCCTAGAATAGCCTTTGAAGTATGCAGGAAATGCGACTTCGGGCAGGCTTTATGTGGCTGGATCGAAGAATTCCTCCATCAGAGCCACGATTGCTCGAGACAGGTACATCTCGAGAGGCGATGCGCACCATACTATCTGCGGTGGCGCAAATCCAGCGGCGCTATAGGTGTTGCGCAGAAGCGTTTGAGTATGCTCCCGAGGCAGCGGTTTTGTCGACAGCTCCAGTTCGTGCGCGGATTTACTTAGCTGGGCGAATTCCCAGTCTTGCTCCGGCGTAAGGGTGTCTAATTTGTACTCCATCGATTAATTTGCGCCGTTTCTTTCACCAACTCAGCGCTCTCTGTTAAACAGACGCGCAATCAGCCGCTTGAGTTGTTGCAATAGAGCAGACAATCTGCATGTCTTCTTCTCACAGATCGGCAGTGGTTGCTCCGGCTTCGGAGCGCTCTCGGGGCTTAGTCGTACCGGCTGAGCCAGGGACTCAGTTGGTAGAACATTTGACGGCATGCCGCCGCCAGCTGCGCAAGCGAGAGATTCGAGCACTTTGACAATCTGCTCAGATTCCTGCTTTGGCTGTTGTTGATTGGACATGCAGCACTCTCCGGTCTTATATTCACATTACCATACCACCGGATTAGACGCCGAGCAGCATCAAAACGAAGGCGGGAAGGCCTCGTCGAGCTGGTTTGTCTCACTTGACAGCAGCTATCGATTCGCACTCATGTGTTCTTGGGTAGGCCGGACTGCGCAGATCCATACCGCCCGGCCAATTGGATTTGCTGTCAATAGCTTTGCTCAACAGGAAAACAGCTGTTGAGCCAGAGGACCAGGTGAGTAAGCTCTACTCCATCAGGAGCGTTGCACTGTATCTGGTGCGAATTCTCTATGCGAGCCGTAGTAAGGATGTTGGGTTGAGGCTTGCATGTCCAACAAAGCGCCTATCAAGTACATGCCGCCGATGATCACGATCCCCACAATCACGACCACTACCGACACGGTTATTTCAGGTTCGGTTGTCTTAATCAATGCACACTCCTTTGGCAGTGGCCTTTGAAGACCCATACCAGGAAAACGCTTACAAAAAATATAGTCCGAGAGGTCGGGGGCTGGCAATATTATGCAAAGCTCCTCGTAATAGATTGGAAGCTCGCAAAGCTGGACCTGGGGCGACAATCTGAGTCCATGTTTTCTTAGTTCTTCTTCATGCTAGTATTCTGAGAATGTCTACTTGAGCAGATAGGATAAATACTCACACCAGCGCTTCATGAAGGTTTTTCATAAAGGCTTGCTCCTCATAACCTTTCCGCTGATTCTTCAGTTGGTCTTCAACGCCATTCTGCTGTCTGTCTTCTTAAGCGTTCAAGCTGTCAATGCTGAGCAGATCCGTATATCGAAGCTACGGGCGCAACTCTTTGAAGTGATTATGCGCAGCCACGGGAAGATGGCCCTGTTGTCTGAATTGTCGATACGTCCGTTGTCAGAGCCGGATGATCTCTGGAAAGATCGGAAATTCGCCAAAATTCGGATGCCCTCCGACCTGAAGAATCTGGTCAAGACAGAGACTGAGATAGCGGTCTTGAAAAACCTTTCGGCTGAAGTCGACAAGTTCAATCTGGTCATCGACGGCTTCTTTGATCTAAGGCAGAAAAATGTACATATGGCCGACGGTGATCGATTTGGGCTGGTTACGCTTATGGAGATACATTTGCATGAGCTAGCCGCATGCCTGGCGCCGTTGTCTCAAGACAAGAGTCGCGAGGATAGGGAATCGCAGCAGCAACGCTCTATACTTATGGATCGGCTGAAAACCTGGATTGCAATTGTCGTGATTGCGAATTTCCTGTTGGCCTGGTTGTTGACCGGTATTTTTAGCAGGGATTTCATAAGACGGATTCGACATTTGAAAGAAAACAGTCTGAGACTGGCAGAAGGACAGGAGCTGTTACCGTCGCTAATAGGTTCTGATGAAATTGCGGAGTTGGATCGAATCTTCCATGAGGTCGGTACAATCTCGAGAAAATCATTGCTGCGTGAGAAAGTGATGTTCGACAGCACGGCCGATCTGATCTGTTGCGTGAACGGGGCCGGTGAAATCGAGCGTGTCAACAAGGTCTGGTCGATCGCGTTAGGGCATGATATCGGGTGCACTGCAGGAGAGCCGATTAGCTCGTATGTGCACCACGATGACCGGGCCCGATTGAAAGACTTGCTTGATGGCATGTCCAGCAATCCAGCTAACAGTGTCGTTACCGACGCTGAGCTTCGTCTGGTAACAGCTCTGAATGAGGCACGTCACTATACCTGGTCCATCAATTGGGAGCCATCGCGTAAAGCCTTTTACTGCGTCGCGCACGATATCACAGAGCGGACCCGACTGAAAGAAGCCAAACAGGATTTTGTCGCCATGCTCAGTCATGATTTGCGTTCACCTCTCACCGCTCTGGCCTTGACGATAGACCAAATCATCAACGGGGCATTTCAAAAGTTGCCGGATAGTTGTGTGAAGATTTTCCGTCTTGCCGACGAGAGTGTCGTCCGGCTGATCAAGTTGATCAACGAATTGCTGGATCTTGAGAAGCTGGAAGCCGGTGAAATGGAAATGGTACTGTCTCCGGTATCAATCCCAAAACTGATTCGAATCTCGACAGATTCACTCAATGCGATGGCTGCTGCCAAAGAGATTCGCATCGAGTCGAGCACGGACGAGTTTGATGTACTTGCTGATGAGCAAAGCATCACCAGAGTTTTGATTAACTTGCTGTCGAATGCCATCAAATACTCAATTCAT
>CAZISK010000943.1:0-3450 GCA_964541355.1 uncultured Candidatus Obscuribacterales bacterium | reverse complement strand
GTCACCAACGACCAGGCTTCAGCAAAAAAACTGGCGCTCACCGATAGCAACAACGGTCACCTGGCGAAGTTCCTGGCGACGGAATGGAAGCAGGTTTTGATGTCGGATGAATGGGCTCCTGTCTGGAGTTGTGTCCAGGGGGCGAGCGCCCTGGACGACAGAAATTTTCGAAATTTTGTAGAACATTGCCGATTCGCATGCTCATTCACAGTGCCCGAGCACGATGAGGATGACGATGAGCATCAGCCATTCTTCTGGATAAATCAGCTTGAGCAATATTTTTCCAGATCAGTCACGGCACCATATTTAGAGCTCAGCCAGGGAGAACTTTTGCAAGTTCTCGGATGGCGATCGGAAGATGCGAAAAGTTTTCTCAACCCTCTGCACGCTGTCTCTACGACAATTCGCGACGACGATCAGACTATGAACGCACTGCGCCGAACCAAGGAGACGTCACGGCGCACCAATACCGAACCGGCGGAACCATCGCCCGACATATCTCCTCCGGAGATCGTCAAATCTCGCCAACTGGAGGCGGCACCATCGGAATCGGATCCAGGCACCTGGTTGCGAACCACTGCGCCAGAGGAAGAATCACAGCGATCGGTATTCACCGGCAGCAAGGACGGTGCGGCAGGGTCAAGAGAAAAGCGCTCATGGAAGGATCTGGCAGAAAAGGAAAAGCAGAGCCCCCTTACGAAGAGATTCAGCGAAGGCACCACCCGTGACACCAGCGAGAACGCCTCGGTCAAGTCGACCAGCCGATTGCGACAACTACTTCGTTCGCAGTATACGCAGCCGGACGAAGCTGAGGATTCAGAATCTTTCGGTGCGGGTGGCGGCGATTTCACAACCGGCGTCACAACATCAAACACATCCGTCGACCCACAGATCGAAACCGGCGACTTTCCGCAAGCCGCAGATTGGCTCTCTCAGAAAGCCCGATGGGTCCCCGACGAGGGGAAAGACTCAACCAAAGGAAAACACACCGACACGCAGAATGAGACCGGCGAGTTTCCGCAAACCGCAGCCTGGCCCGTTCAGCCCACCTCGGCACCCGGCGAGGATGCACAAGATACTCCTACATCAATAGCAGATCCATCTACAGTGGACAGAGCCAAATCCCAGGACTCGCCGCTGAGCGACTCCAATCCCGATCCGGTAGAGACGATCTCGAGCGACGCTCCGCCGGAGTCATCCTGTGAATCTGAGCAATCTTCCGCGTCGGACGCGGAGACGGCGGACCAACGCCCGACCCAGGTTGCCGAATCTGCGGCCGAATCCAGTGAGCCGAACGAGGACGAGGACATATCGGATCTGGACAACTTCGCGAGAGTTTCGCGACTGGCAAAACGCCAGGACGGCATCGATACAAATGACGAGTCGGCCAACCGCGACGCCTTTGATTGGTATTTTAAGAACGGTAATGAGCTATTTACCGAAGGTCGCTTCGCCGATGCAGCACCCGAATATATAAGGGCGCTCGAGATTTTCGGTACATTAGATACGCCGAGTGCAGACGAAGAGTACGTCATACTTCACAATCTCGGTGAAATCTACATCTTCCTCGACAAGCCGGATCTCACGGTTGAATTGTATGAGCGCACAAAAGAGAAACGCTTCACCACGAAGATTCCATCGACAAAGTACATCACCGCCCTGATGAAGCTCGGAGCTGGCTATGAGGAGCGCAATCAGTTCGACGATGCTGAGATCGCATTCCGTAAAGCAGTAGAGGTCGCTGCAGCCACTCTTGAAAAAAATGATCCATTAATCGAAAGCCTCAACGAGGCCTGCCTGCAATTGGCTCGCAATCGAAGCACTTTGATGTCACGGTTCAGCACGACCGAAGTCGACAAGATTCGCGATATGGCTAAGCAAGAGGCGGAAGTCGCCATCATCTACCGCAAGAAAAAGACGACAGAGGCTGACGTCGAGGCCCTGGACATCTGGAAATCGTCCAAGAAGAACGAAGAGGAAGAGAAGCCGCCGCCCGTCTCTGCAAAGAAGAAGTGGACAATTGCCTCGCTAGTTGTCGCGGTCGCGTTTGTATTCGCGTACGCCATTCTCGTGCCACGAAGCGGCGTCAACTTAAGGACAACCGGCGTCCCGGAAGCCAGCAAGACGGCCGCCAGCGCGGTCGTCTCATATACAAGTTGCGACGATCGCAAAGAGATCCGCCTGGCCAACGGAGACAGAGCGACAATCAAAACCGACGGCAAGATCGAGGAAGGGGCCTATCGTTTTGTCAAAGGAAATATCCAGGATCTAATTGCGATGATTCCTGGGCATATGCGGCACGATTTCGTCTTCTTGAGGGCAAACAACGACGCAATCATAGATCAAAACGGTACGACGCTTTATGCGAACTACGCACCAGAGCACCAGCTCGTCTCCAGCATGTGGAGATATGGCGCACTCGCTCAAGGTTATCGAGTCGAGAAAAGCTTCTACCCAGAGAAAATCGAAGACCTGGCAATCTCTAAGGAAGCAACTACATACACAAATCCTTTCAACCACAGAACCGATACCGCCATCATATATGGTACCACCGGTGAATCAACTGATACTCCGGTGAGAGACGTCATCGCCAGAGGCGAAGGCTGGGAGAAACAGCCGCCAGGCGCTCCTGGAAAGATCGTTTGCAACACATACAATGGTCGGCTATTCTTTATTCGCGGATACGACCGCGACGGCAAGCTGCTTACGAGCGCGGAGCCGGGGAAATGCTTCTTCATCGAGTGCGCCGACGGGATAGATCTAACCAAGGAAAAGCTCAAGGAGATCCAGAACACGCCGCCCCCAGAGAATACCGAGGCGACCAAGATCCAGAGAAAATTACAATACGTTCTCTCTCCATCAGACGAGGCCGAGTCGACCTTTTCCACACTAAGATGTTTCGTTCCTGTAACTCTGTTCGCCCTTGTCCTTATGGCATTTTTCTCCTGGCGTTATCGCGTCGTGAAAAAGGTTGCCGGTCCATTTAGTGTCGCGATCTTTATCCTAACGGCGGTTCTTTTGCTGGCCTGGTACGTGGTCGCGCTTGTCGACGTCGGAGTTTGATCACTCAGTAACCAATATATTTGCAACGTCTAATCATGAATCGAACTGAACGATCTACGATTAGACAATCCCATCTCAGGACAAGTCCTATGAACACGGTTTTTCTCAAAAAAGCACTGGCAGTGCTGCTGATAGCCGAAACATTAACTGGGCCAGCTCAAGCGGCGCCGATTCAAGTAACAAAGGGCGCGGACAGCGGCATCGAAGCGCGAGTCAAGACTGAGACGCTCGGATTCTTAAAGGTGCCCAACGGCTCCGTGAAATTCAGTGGCAAGAGTGTTTTGATTGGCGCTGTTCCTGACTGGCTCTTCGACAGGCATGTCGTCCTCAAAGGACAGCTTATCAAGCACGGCATTTCTACGGCGCAAGGCACTACATCAATACAAG
>CAZISK010000942.1:0-3450 GCA_964541355.1 uncultured Candidatus Obscuribacterales bacterium | reverse complement strand
CGTTCGTTCGTAGTGTCAAGTAAATGCCATCGTCGAGTTCCACAATAGGGAGCATCAAAGCAGCGGTGGTTCGAGGGGGTAATCATGGCGATTGACAACACTATAAATAATTTGGATAAAACCGACCCTGTTCCTTTGTTAGGCATCTGGCAGGGGAGCGTCCCTAGTGAAAATGAAGCGCACTCTTACAAATTGAGCCTTCAGCAAGAGAAAGAGCGTATTCAACGTGAGTGCATGCCGTTTTTATCAGGGCTGCTAGTAGTCGACAAAAACAATGGCGATGATGATGCTAGTGATCATTTTGGCACGGAAGAGGCATACAGTGACAATGACATAGCTAAGGATCTAACTCGCAGAAAAGAAATTCGGCTGGTTTCAGATGTTGAAGCAGGCAAAGGAAAAACTGTGAACATAAGATTTCCGGATGGTTCTAGTTTCAAGGGAGTCCCACTAGATGACATTGGAAACAAAAAAGGCAATATTGTCATTGAGAATGACGTGGTTAAGTTTAAGCAAACCGACGGTTTTCCGTACAACTCAACTTATACTCTCAAATGGGACCAATCATATAAATACTTCTGGGACTAAGGAGAGGCGTCTTGGAAAAAGTTGCGTGATTTCTCAGTACCTATTTCTTGCATGCTACAGCTGAAAGACTAGTCAGCCTCCGCCGAAACCATAAACTGGGATCAAACGCGGTAAATTGAACCGGCAGATGTTCGAACAAAAACCGGTTCGGTCCTGAGTGGCTGGAGTGGCTGGAGTGGCTACGAGTGTGAAATTCTCATGTGTCCAAGAGGATTGAAGAATTCTATGCTGCCGTTGGTGCGAAATGTCCAGCGCCTATTCAGTCTCTGGCTTGCAAGCGTCAACTCGCCATTCGCGTCGTCGAAACGTGCATCGGCGAGGAACTTGGTAAGACCGGGGATGCTGTCGTCATCGGCATTATCCGCAGTTTCAACGAGCTCCACCTTGGAGGCGCGCCAGGAGCTGCCACAAAATTCATCCTGTTTGCGAACCTGGGTCAGAAAGTGACCGGAAGGATCTGTGCAAGACAGCTCGAGGACATTGCCGGTCAAGGCGTCGTATGTCACCTCGAAACTGTGCCCACGGGCATCAGAAAAATGGCTGGTCGTGAATTCGGTAATCTCGATCTCGCGATATGGCGATGTTGTCTGGTTCGAGTTCATTGCTTTCATCCTCTTTCGCCCACACAACCTATTACATAAAATGAGTTCCGATTTAGCCGGTTGTCATGAGGAGGAGGACAAAAAACAGCGTGGCGCTCATCGACCTAGACCTCAACATTGGTAAGCATTTCCGGCAAAAAAGTTAGACCGAATTCGGTCTAACTTTTTCTCGAACCGGGCCGACCATATCCTCCAAAACTTGTGATATCACGGTTGTCATCAGACCGTTCCAGTGGATTGTTTGGATTGATCGTGACCAACCAGCTCCTCCTACAGCTAGAGTGCTGATTAAGGGTTCGCATTTAACGAAACCGCCGACGGTTTATCAATCTTATTTAGGCTAAACTTGTCCAACCTATCTCTCCACCTCGGCTCCTGAAAACCAGAAGGACCGCGGCGGATACAACTAGTGAGCGATTATTCTCAGCGTGATCATTCCATTTCCAGGCGCTATATCCGCGCAGCTTAGTAAGGTCGGCGGCAAAGGACAGTCGCTCATTCGCATGACGCAGCTCGGTCTGCCTGTGCCACCAGGCATCGTATTGACAGTCGATTTCTTTCAGGAATGGATGGACGAGCTCAAACTGAGCGAGGAATGGACCACCTTCGTCAGCTCGAACGCCGACAACCGCAAAACCTGCTGCGATGCGTTAAAAACGCGCGCTCAGAAGTTGAAGTTTTCCAAAAATCAGAAGGCAGCACTGGACCAGGCGATATCCGATTTTGACGAAGACGAGCTGTTTGCTGTCAGATCTTCCTCTCCGGCAGAAGATCTCGAGGGCTCCTCTTTCGCCGGCGGTTATGAAACCGTGCTAGGTGTCAAACGAAAGGACATGCTATCTGCAGTGCGGACAGCATTCTCATCAAGCATGGACTTCCGAGTGCTGGCCTACAAATCCCAGCACGGCTTTGACATTCACGATCCACGAATAGCAGTCGTGGTTCAAAAGCAGATCAACAGCACCGCATCCGGTGTTGCATTTTCAATCAATCCAATAACCAACGACTACGACGAGGCTGTCTTCAACGCCAACTTCGGGCTAGGAGAGTCAGTGGTATCCGGTATCTGCACCCCTGACACGATTGTTGTCGACAAAGTGTCGATGCGGGTCAGGGAACGTGTTCTTGGAGCGAAAGAAGAGCGCATTCTTCTCAACGAAAAAGGCGGCACGACGACTGTCGCCGGCTCCGACAATGATTTTGCCATCTCCGACGGCCATGTCCTGTCGCTTACGAGACTAATAAAAACGTTGGAAGAGGTTTATCGCAAGCCGGTCGACGTCGAGTGGGCGCTGGAAGGGGATCAGGAGTACATTCTGCAAGCAAGACCGGTCACATCGTTCGTCCCTCTACCGCCATCGCTTATCAGTGCCCCCGGTGAGAAGCGCAAACTCTACCTGGACGTCAGCCTCACCGTACAGGCCCTGGAAAAACCGATGTCCCTCATGGGCACATCGGTTATTCGAAAACTGTTGAGCATATTTCCAAACCGAGCCTTCGGTATCGAGTTCATCGGCGATCTCGACCACTCACTTGTGTATCCGACGGATGGACGCATGTATGCAGTTCTCGGTCACGTCTTCCAGTTGTTCGGCAAAGAGCGCGTCGAAAACGCACTCACGAACATAGATCCGCTTTCTGCTCAGGCCATCAAAGAGTTGGACGACAACATCTATGACAAATACCATCTCTGGGTAAATTTGATTCCACTGAAGGCGGCGCCGGGACTGGTGCGGATTCTTCCAAAACTGCTCAACGCCAGAGCCTTTCCTGAAAGGGTTCATGCTCGGAGCGTTAAAGAGATCGCACGATACAAGGAGCTGGTCAGAAAGGAAGCGAAATCCAAAGGCAACATCAATCAGGTCGCGGAGCGCGTAATCAATCACGCGGTCGATATAGTCTCCAAGTATACTATGCCTGGATTTCTAGCCTCTCGCATTGCGCTCGAGCGCATCAAGCACACCGCTCGTGGTGTCAGCGAAGAGACGTTACGAAACCTCGAATTGGCAATGCCGCATAACATAACGATTGAGATGGGTTTATCCCTGTATCAACTAGCTCTGCAACTGCCTCCCAATGCCGGAGGCGATATACAAGACCAGACGCTTTCGCCGGAATTCATGGCGAAATGGCAGGATTTTCTAGACGCCAATGGGCACCGGGGTCCCCGAGAGCTGGACATTCAAGCGCCTCGTTATCGCGACGCAGCGTCGATGTTGTTTGACCAGGTTGTCACTTTGAACAAGGCTTCGGCTGAAAC
>CAZISK010000941.1:0-3457 GCA_964541355.1 uncultured Candidatus Obscuribacterales bacterium | reverse complement strand
GTTCTTTTTCCTGTTGTTTTTTGTGGTCTTCGCGACCTTTGTTGGAGTCCTTGTCATTATCTCGCTGAATGGTGCCACCATCTTTGTTGACACCCGGATTTTCTCTGTGCCAGTCTTGATATGGTACTGAGCCTCCACCGCCGCCGCCTCTGTTCGTGTCCATCTTACTAGCGGCTGCAACCATATCGGATTTGAGTTTGCCGTCACTACCAACGATGTTCTTATCCCAGATATCATCATTGCCACCACCCCAGGTGTTATTGCCCTTCCAGGCGCCACCTTCGGGAGTGCCAGCTGCGAACCGACCTTCGTTGATATTGACGTTCTTGTTCCAGGCGGCACCTATCGAGTGTCCGGCATGTGAGCCGGCACCCCTGGCGTGACTTTGTCCGTTGGCATCTACAACGGCTTTGTCATTGCCTGCAACGTGCATGATGAGATAATGCTTGTCTTTTGATTGAATATCTTTCGCTACCTGGTCCATGGTTTTCTGGCCTGGTCCGTTGCCGAGCACCGTAAGGTTGTCGGTGGATCTACCGTTTCTCCAGGTTTGGTCAGCAGTGACTGTTACTTGATCTTGAATCTTGAGTGCAGGATTCTTAGCCAGGTCTGCAACATCTGCTGCGGTCATGCCGGGGCTGCCTTCGCTGTGAAGTGCGCCTTTCTTTAGGGAACCGTCTGCGTTCTTGGCGTAGCTATTATCAGCATTGCGCTCTATGCGGTGCAGATATTCACCAGTCGGATTTGTGGCTGTTTTATCTCCGATGGAGTAGATCAAGCCTCGTTCCTGGTTAAACAGCTTAGCCATGGCGATTGTATCGAGATCACCATGCATGGTGGATTGTCCGTTGGCACCGTCGGTGGTGCGATGTCTTCCCGCATTGTAATCGGCAACCTGTTTGTCGAGGACATCTCTCATGTCAACGGACTGTGCTTTTCCTGTTGATGATTCGCTGGCTGGAATGTCCCACTTACCATCTTGCATGATGTTCTTCGCGCGTGCTGCCATGGTATCGGGCTTCAAGTAGGAGCTTGCGCTCGAAACCTGGTAGACGTTACAACGATTGCTGTTGCCCTGGTCGATCGAATCCCACTTAGCCATGTCTTCCATGAGCGAGGTCATTTGAGCCTCGCGGAAGCCTTGCGAGTATGGACTATCTTTCATGGACAGGACATCGGTTACGTCCCGCAGAGCATCAGCTTTTTGCTGGTCGGTGATGTCCTTCCTTGCCAGGAAGTCGTTGAGCTGTTTTCCAAAACCCTGTTTAGCACCAGCATCTTTGAGGCTATCGCCGCTCTGGAAACGACCGTCTTGCCCATCCTTAATGAAGCCACCGGCTTTTAATCTGTCTAGCTGTTCGTTGAGGGCGGCGGTGCCATTTCCGTCGGAGGTTGGTTTTTTGCCCTCTACGCTGTCCATCCGGGACTCGGTGGAGACGCCTCTGGCTCTTGTGGTTGTGCCGCTGCCTGAGCCGCTGACTGTACCACCACCAGAACCTGCTTTGTCTTGCTTCTTCTCGGTTTCGCCTTCTGGGGGTGCCTCTATCTTGATAGCCTCGCCGCCTTCTTTCTTCGAAGCCGTGACCACCTTGCTACCGCCGTCTTCCTTGACCTCTTCTTTCGTCGGATCAGCGATTGGATCGTCGTCTCCGTCACCGGCCAGGTACGATGGATCGTCGTTGTCATCGCCTTCCTTGTCAGCGACGTCTTTACCTTTTGCTGCTATTGCTCTGCTTTCAGGATTGTCACCACCAGCGTCATCACCGGGTGTGGCGCCTGGATTAGCTGTATCCTTCAAGCCTAGTAATTCAGCATTAAAATCTAAGTTGACGAGAGAGTAATTGCCTTGTCCGTCCTTATCTAGAGCGAGATTATGAGGATTGTCCTCACCACCTTCAGGATTGACTTCAAGAGTGACCGGATGTCTCTGTCCAGGTCCAGTGCCAATGCCCCTTCCGTCGCCAAATTTGGCGCTGCGATCGGCCTCGCTCATTTCACCCGGCGGTGTGTCAGCGAGCTGAGCTCCAGCAACTTCGGTCTGGACAATGGCGTCGTCTGCGCCGGTAACCCCAGACTTGCCTGGTCCTGAGTAGAGGTCGTTGCGTACTTCCTCTAATCCTTTCTTCGAAGCAAGAGTGTTTTCTTCCTTGTACGGATCTGGCTTCGTCTCTTTGACGGCGTCGGGCTTAGTATTGGTAGCCTCGACCTGAGGTTCGATTCTGTCTGGCTGGTTGTCTGCCATAGGGATTAGTAACTCAATATAAGGGGGTCGGAACGGATCTTGGAGTATAGATTTCAAGTGTGAAGGTTTTGTACCTTTTGCTACCCCAAAATTACCGTAAATGACACAGCATGGGCTGATGGTTTTGCTAAATATAGGTCAGTCTCGAGCTCTTTGCAACTTGCGTGAATCCAGGCAGCCCGCCGCACAGATTAGTTTCGAGTGTCCTGGTGAATCTGGCTCGTGGAGCTGTGAGTAGGTATGGGAGTCGTTGAAACTTAACCTCGAATCTTATCGAAAGCTTGCAGTATCGCCAATATCAATAGTTTCTCAAATCTCACTTGCCGTTTAGAGTCTGTTGCAACCTCTAGCCAGTGGGCCTTCTGAGCACAAGCGGAAGGCTGTATCTCGAGTGACAACGTCCGAAAACCAGTTGGTTGATTGATTCGCGGCATTCAAAGTTAAACCGATATCGGTTTAACTTCTAGAAAATGAGTTCGCACCTCTTCTGGACCTTGTGCAATTCACGTAAACGCTTATATTTGATAAAAGATACCTGTCAGGGAATTGCCACTTGGAGAAGGATCAATCAACGACATTTAAGATCTGGATAAGTGTAGGTCTAGGACTTCTTGGCGTCTGTCTGATCGGCACCAGTTTTTTCGTCACTGACGAACCGGCCCATGTCGCACTTACAAGTTTGCTGCAAACGATAATGGTCGTTTCCGGCAGCATCTGTATTGTGTTATCAGTGATTGTCGCTTTCACCAGAAACAACACAAATCTCTGGTCTTAACTGCAGCAATATTGCAAAAAATCCATTGGTTGCCAAACATATATGCAGTTCAACGCGGAACTGAGTGGTGCTAGTATTGGCAGTTGAATTTGGAGCTAGTATGTCCGGCATCGATCCCAGCCTGTCAATGCAAGATTTGCTTCGCCTGTTGGCGGACCATCATCATGCCCGAGCGACACTGAGTGAAGAAGACAAGCAAATGGCAGTAGGTCTTCTCAAGAAGAGGGCTGCTGAAGAGCTTGATTACGGCGAAGAGCTCGTTCACGATTCGATCCGCTTGATAAAACGAGTTACCGGTGCAGTTGGCGTTTATTTTAATTCCTAAATCAATTAGTTCAGTTCTTTTGAAAAAACATGCTGAGTTTTGAAGTCGGAGTACCCATCTGACTTGTAGAACTTGTGTGCCCGCTCTCGATCAACCTTAGAGCGCACCACTACAT
>CAZISK010000940.1:0-3459 GCA_964541355.1 uncultured Candidatus Obscuribacterales bacterium | reverse complement strand
AAACAAAATAGTTAAGTATATCCACGGAAGACTAACTTCCGTGTCGCATGTATACTCGCTATTGTAGGGAGGACGGCTTTATCTTAATGAGCGTTTCGCGGACCAAGTCTGGAGGAAACATAAATCGCTCAGCGAAAGAAGAAATGAAGCGGTTCTACTAAATTTCGAACTCCTTAAATTGTCCGACGTACTGGAGGTTGTGGATGCTGCTACCTGTCGCTGCCTTCACATCTTGATCGAAGGTTTGGAAATAGCTGTTCTTAAATAGGTCTTCGCCTTCCGAGAGGTTGAGTGGAGCTGGCTTGATCTTCACGACCGCGCTATCGGGTACTCCCTTAACGACATTCTCTCCGTACTCGCTTGAGGTGAGCACTTTCTCGACTACTGTGCCATTCGGAACAACTACGTTCCATTCGATCTGTGCGTGACTGGCGAGAACAAGAATTACCTTTGGATCTTTTCCAGTTAGTCGAACGGTTGCGTGTCCTCGGATCGAGAGGTCATTATCCTTGCTTCGAGGTGTGTCGTGTGCTTGCGAAAGATAGATAGCCTCGACGTTACTATTCTCGTTCAGCTTGTATTTGTAAATATGACTGTCATCGCCGTTGTAGGTCTCACCAGGGACTCGTCCATCGAGAATAATGCTGATGTTGTCCCGATTGAGAAAGCCCGCAACTGCAACAATCAGGAGAACCGATGCAATGATGATTGGTATCATCGGTGGTGGTTTGCCAGGCAACTTCGCCGGAGTCTGCACACTGGCTGCGGTAGCGCCGGACTGTGCGCCAGAAGCGGGTCCAGTAGAGTTGAGCAGGTCCTGCTTGAGCTCCTCGGCCGTTTGCTGGCGCTGGTCCGGTGCTTTGCTAAGCGCTTTGAAGACCACCGCTTCCAGATCCGTTGGAATATTAGCGTCGGGTGCAACAGCCGACATTTTGTCCGGTTCAACATGAACGTGCGAATACATCGTTTGCAAAGCGCTAGATGCTTTGAAAGGTGGTCTTCCAGTCAGGCACTCATACATCAAGCACCCCATGGAATAAATATCAGTGCGTTGATCGACATTTCCTGACTGACATTGCTCGGGGCTCATGTAATATGGACTGCCAAGAAGCTCATTAGCTGCGGTAAGTTGAGGGCCGTCGGCCTCGAGAGATTTGGCAATGCCAAAATCCAGCACTTTGATCATTTTGGTGCCGTCTTCCACCATGATATTCGACGGCTTGAGATCGCGATGGACGATGCCGTTGGCGTGAGCATAGGTGAGTGCGTCGCAGATCTGAATAAATATTTTTACTGCTTGCTCGTGAGGCATTCGTTTTTCTCTTCGAACAATGTCGGACAGAGTCTTGCCCTGAAGCAAGTCCATGATTAGATACGGTGTGCAGTCCGGCAGCCGACCGAAATCGTAGACCGAACAAATGTTGTGATGGCTAAGTGCGCCGGCGAGCTTGGCTTCCTGCTTGAAGCGCAGGAAGACGTCCTCGCTCAAGCAAACATCTTTGTGCATCAGCTTGATGGCGACTTTCCTGCCGATCTCGGTATGAGTGCCTGCGTAGAGTGCACCCATGCCACCTCGTCCCACAAGTTTTTCCACCAGATAGCGGTTGTTAAGAGTGGTGCCCACATAAGAGGTGTCCGGTGCCAGCTTGACATCAGCGGGGTAACCTCTCTGTTGAGTGGTTTTCTCAAAATTCTCTTTGCTGTCGTCGTCCGGTTGATCCGACATTGGCACGTCTCTGCGGGATTAGTCTAAGCTGGCCACTTGCTTGTTTATGACGGTCGCTTCCGTCAGGCTAAATCATAACTGCTAAGTCGGGAATCTGCTATCTGTTTGTACCCACAGGCCGCTCGAGTTCTAAATGCGAGACTGGAAAACTTAAATCTGAATCCAATTGGCATTGCCTCCGCCATTCTCCCTGAGAATTTCTCCTGACCGGTACAACCACCTTTCGCCTTGCTTCAGGAAGGTACTTTTTTCAGTGAATGAGACATCGCGGCCGGATTGTCGAAGTGAGGCTCTAAACACAACTGTGGCAGTATCTTCACCGTCCACGAAATCTTCGATTTCCAGATTGTCGAACTGCGTGTTGCTTGAGAAATTTTGCAGGTCGTTGATCCAGGTTTCCTGATTTTCGATCCAATTGGGGTTGTCGGGATGCGTTGTCGAGATAATGTACTCCGGCAGATTCAGCGCGTAGGCCGAGTAACGAGATTTCATCAGATCGAGAGCATTCGGTGGCGATTGCCCATCGTGAAAGGCTTTGCAGCACTTATGGTAGAGGATTTTGCTGCTGCAAGGACAGGGAAAGTATTTGCTTGGCATTGGTGGGCTCGTAATTTTATATTCGCAGAACTGTCCACGCGGACGGAAAATCGGATCTTGATTCGCAAATGATTGTATTATGACGAAGTTCTTTCCTCAGATTTTAGCAGAGGTTTCTATGAGTCCGATTCGATTTCAACTTTGGATGTCCGTTGGCATGTTGATGTTTCTAAGCGGTGGTACCATTGCTGGTGCGTCGGCACAAGACGGCGACAGTATCACTCAAAGCCGCACTGTTATTGAGAGCACCACGAAGGCTCCCGATCCTGAGGGCAGCTCATCCTCCAGTACGACGGTCGAGACCAGTGGTGTCGGTTTTAAAGGCGCTAACGCGTACAATCCCAAGTACAAACAGAGAATCGGAACCTACAGTGAGCAAATTGAAATGGGATTGAACAAAGGTTGGCTCACGGCGGCGGAAGGTGCGGAGTTCAAGCGCCGGCTCGACGAGATGAAGACGATGGAAGCAGCAGCTGCGGCAAATGGTTGGGCTAAAGCTGATGTCGACAAAGTGGAGAAGGTGTTTACGACATTCAACATCGACTTGTCTAACGCATCCAACAAGAAGCCGGCTTCTACGAGTACCACTCCTGCCGCGACCACAGCCAAGCCGGTTGATACTGTGGCTGGTGGCGATTCGTCCGGTCCGGCGAAGTCGACTACAACCAAAACAACCACGAAAAAGAAGACCCCGGTAAAGTCAAAGACTAAGGCGAAATCCAAGGCCAAATAGTCCGGAGAGAGTCGTTTTACAAAATCCGAATTGAAGAAAACGGCAATTCGCCCCAGCGTGTGCCACCGACTACGATGGCATACTACAAGCTGAGCCCGACATGAATGAGCCGCTCAGAAGGCAAGCTCCATGCCGGCAACGTCTTCGTCGTGCACTTCTGTGAAAACGGTCCAAACGGCACATTATTCAACTCTTGAAAGAGCGAGCCTCAGGCAAGTAGTGATTGCCAAAGCGCAAACAGCTCGCTCCTCTTCAAGAACTCCAGATGCATGTCGTGCAACATTGCGCGATCCTCGGCGGGAATTGTCTGCAATTCCCCGATCGTATCCGTCAGAGTATGATCCAACTCTCTCGGGCAAAGCCGGTATTCTTCCGCAAACAAAGTGTGGAGTATACCCTGGAG
>CAZISK010000939.1:0-3473 GCA_964541355.1 uncultured Candidatus Obscuribacterales bacterium | reverse complement strand
TCGCCAAGTGGCTGCAAGCGCAGGCGCTAAGCACGTCCGCTACTAACCATTTACGTCGCTTCAGGTCACTTTCGTTTGGAAAGCAGCTTGCCGACGTGATCTACATCGTAGTTGACCACACAGTCCAGCATGCCGCTTAGAAATCCTCCGGTACGAACGAATGGCCAGATCACCCCGATCGATCCAAGCTGTAAATCCTTTTGCACAGCCGCTTTAATCGGCATTTGTTCAAAGCACAGCCCTTCTTGCCTGAGAAAGTGCCGCAACGATATCTTGTCCCCTAGCCTAGAATGCTTCGCGGCTAAAGCTCCTTTGGACCAATGCATTACTCTGAGATAGTCTAAAACTTGGGAGCCCGTTCGAGTGCCAAATCGGTGTTCTACCACGGCGGCGCTTATCGAGCTAAAGCCAAGACCGGCTCGCCAGACCCGAATCGAGATGTCCCTGTCTTCGCCGGATGGATATCGTCTTCCGGGTCCCAGATTATTGTCGAATGGACCAACCTTTTCCAGCAATACATCCCGCCTGTATGAGATATTCGCCCCCATCATTCCGTGGACAGTTTTATTCAGAATATAGTCGCTGCAGCCATCTCCACCCCGCCAGCTAAAATCGCCGCCCTGGTAGAAGGGACAGTGAACCTGCCCACTGTTGCCGGTATGATCAGGAGGAGGAAGCACCGGCCCGCCAACCATCGCAAGAGAAGGATCGGCGTTGTATGCGGCAAGAATCGCCTCCGCCCAATCAGCCCGAGGAACGCAGTCGTCATCGGTACATGCCACGATCTCACCGCGTGCTTTCGAAATTCCGATGTTGAGCGCTCTCGACTTGCCGATTCCGTCATCAGCTATATGCTGAATTCTCGAATCATTCAATTCGCCAATCATATCGCTAAGCTGATCCGTGTGCGATTGATCGACGACCAAAAGCTCCCATTTGTTTATCGTCTGATTTCTGATGCCCTCGATTGCAGTCCACGCCGTAGCCGGTCTAATCGTGCAGATCAGGATGGACAGTTTGCCGTCGAATCCGTTGGAATTAGAACTCATCGGGGATCATCTGCTCGATAGTTAGTGTCGCATACAGTATCAATTTATTTTCCACCGTAGCGGGCCACACCATGCTTGTATAGTTCAGCCTCCAACAATTTAGCCAACACTTGGGCGGTGTCGGGCGTATAGTGGGCACCATCCAGTGTGTCCCAATTGTTACCCTGCGGTTTGAACCAGTAGAACTCCTTAACCGGCAGCTCTGTCTTTAAAATTTTGTCTACGTCTTGCACATACCTGGTGTCTTTAATCGCTCGATCTCTCGGGATTTCCAGAATGATAATGTCCACATTATGTTTTCGTATTCTCTTCAATCTTTTTCTCAGAGCAATCGCGCCAAGCCGCACCCTTGCCTTATCTTCTATCGACAAGGTCTCTTTATTCCGATTCCAAACCAGCTTCGACCGCCAAGTCTTTCTTATCTTGTGAGTACCCGGCAACCAGCCTGAACACCTCACCTTGAACTTCTCAAACAGTACGGAGCTTGGCTGGTAGTTAAGATCGAAAATTGGGCTGAGTTTGATGAGCGCGATACTAAAAGGCGAAAGCGCCTCCTCGACAGGGTGAAAGTCGGGACTGAGATCTAGACGTTCGCTCGCCTCGACCACAAGAACCTTTGGAAACTTATTGCTGGCAAGGATTACGTTACAACCTTCCAGAGCAGATCCTCCCCCCAAACACAGGTCGAACCAGTTGCGCGGAATAAAACGACTGGAAATGCCCTGCATCCACGAGCTGCCAGCAAAGACCACTTCATAGTCGCCACGATACAGTGCATAAAGTCGAATTCGAGCGATCCGATCGTTGCCGAACTGAACAGGACGTCCGATCGGCACTATCTTGCGGACAACAAGGACGTGATACGTCGCAAAGATACTCATCACGGTGATGAGCATGGTAATGACAACGACTCTGAAACTAGAATTGGAAGTATATGAATTCATACGGTGGTCCGGCGTTCAAAATCGCTAAGCTGATCATAATACCGTATGCGATGCCTCGAAAAATCGGCGCATACTCCTTTGCCGTGATCGATGAAAGCAAATGAGCTATTGGTGGACATTTCAGAAGGTGGTAGAACAATACCGGCAGTCCGAAGAACATGGTATAGAGAAATCTGTCCAGTTCGAACGGTTCACGAATGTTCCTTACCGCTGTGACCAGGAAATAGGAAATCTGGGAGAGGTCCGACATCTTGAAGAACATCCAGGCTATCGTGACGAAGGAAAAGATGAAGAGCATGCGCAATGGAGACCACACCGTCCAGGTTCCGTTGGTATTCGGCACACGAAAGAGATGTTCCAGACTGAGACCGATGCCATGAAAGAGCCCCCAGAGAGCGAATCCCCAGGCCGCACCATGCCAGAGGCCGGCAAGGGTCATAACAACAAGGAGATTCAGACAGACGTGCCACAGGACAACCCGACTGCCACCTAGCGGAATATACATGTAGTCGCGAATCCAGGTCGACAGCGTTATATGCCAACGTTGCCAGAATTCGCGCAGGGACTGCGATATATAGGGAGTCTTGAAGTTAACCGGCAGATCGTACCCGAGCAACGCACCGAGCCCAACTGCGATGAACGAGTAACCAGCGAAGTCGGCGAAGATTTGCGCGCTGAAGGCGACCAGACTGATGCCGATACCAAGCGTACTGTTGCCCTCGAATAGCGGGAAGGAAAGCCACCTTGTTGCAGTCGACAGATTGTCGGCAACGAACATTTTCAAAAAATATCCGACGACGAGAAAGTGAACCACGCGATCCCATTGGATATCTTTGAACAACTTCGCTTTGATCTGAGGGTAGAACTCGGTAGCCCGCAAGATGGGACCGGCGATGAGATGCGGAAAGAAGGAGAGGAACAACGACGTGAACTTGGCATGCTCCAAAAACGTCTGGGCACGCGCCTTGCCTTTGTATGTATCGACGAGCAAACTGATCGATTCGAAGGTGTAGAACGAGATTCCGATAGGCAAAGGCATATGCAGTAAGACAGCGATGATTTTATCCACTACCCTGTCGTGCGGCAATTGAACGAAGCTCAGGAAAGTTTGCGTTAGAAGTCCGGCATATTTGAATGAAGCCAGTAGCCCCAGGTTGAAGATCACACCAATCAAAGCCAGCGTAAAAGCCTTTTTTCGGCTGTCGCTTCGATCCACCCAAAAGCTGATCGTTGAATTGAACGTCATCGCCAAAAGAAGCAGGACGGTAAGTCGAGCCGCTCCCCAGGCGTAGAATACCAGACTGGCAATAATCAGAATGAGCACCTGATGTTTTCGAAAGCCTGGTGCGTAGTACAAAACCCACGCAATCAGGAAAAAAAACAAAAACTCGTACGAATTAAATAGCAAGCTCCGAACCTTTCGACGTGATTCTGAGTCTCAATCTACGCTGAAATGCGATGCATAAAACGAATATTGACT
>CAZISK010000938.1:0-3480 GCA_964541355.1 uncultured Candidatus Obscuribacterales bacterium | reverse complement strand
GCCTGGAAGAAGCGGCCGGCGGTGACGGTATCTGAGGTACTGACCCAGCTCCTGAGGTCCCAACAATGCCGTATTGCCGCTTCGTGTAAATCGACGGCTTGCTTGGATAGCTCTTTAATCGCTTGATCATCGTTGGAATTGGTGGCCTTTCCCAAAAGGCAATGCAGAGCCGATGCGTCTGCGGCGGAAGGTCCAGACGTGCCATCAATCAAAGTATTTCGGCAAAAAGGCCCGACTGCTTCCGGTAGGGAATATGAAACGGTACCATTACGTCAAAGGAGTCCGTATATTTCTTAAAAGACTACGATGTCACAGCCGGGAAGGCGCTTGGAGAGCTCGTTGATACAAGCAAACGTCACTGAGCTACAGCGCTTGAGATTGACGCGCTGAAGCTTCGGCATCTTCACAATGTGGGCAAAACCGCTGTCGGTAATCGCGCAGTCGCTCAATACCAGAGTCCTGATCTTAGCACCATCCAGCATTGCCAGGTGGTCGTCCGAATACTCTTTGCCGGTGAACTCGAGGCGTTGGAGCGATGGGAACGCAAGTAAGATCGGTATGGTTTTTGCAGGTAGGCAGGACCCTGCAAAAACCATGCGATTCAACTCTGGCAGCGATCTCAACAACACCAGGTTGGTATCATCTATTGGCTTGGATCCTGAGAATGTCAGTGTTTGCAGTGTATTGATTCGGGCTAGAGTTTCATAACATCCATCTCCCATCTGTTCGGGCGAAATAGCAAATGCTTGAAGCTTGTTGGATTCGGTCAGTCGAGTTATAGCATCTTGGGAGATCTTCTTGTTGTTGGAGATGTCCAGAGCTGATAGCGACCTGATCTCGTTGATGGCCAGCATGTCTTCGTTGGAAAGCCCACAGCCTGTAACGGTCAGAGTATTGAGCGGCAGGTCTTTCAAATTTTGTATGCCATCATGAGTGATACCTTCGCAATCGACGAACTCGAGGTATCGAAGATTCTTCAGAGTGGCTATGCTCTTCAAGCACTCATCAGATAGTTTTGAGTCATTGATAACAAGTCTGACCAGGGATGCTGATGAAAGAAAGCGGAAGCCGCTACCGTTCAGATTCGGGGCTTGCAACTTGAGCTCGTTGATATTACGTTCGGTGGCAAGCTTTTTCAGGTCCTCGTCTGTAATCGGACGGAGAGCCTCCATCATCAATCTTCCAAAGCTGTATTCGCGAATAAAGGTCTTTCCGGAGTCAACTCCATACTCGTCTAACGTGGGCAGCGTAAGATCAATCTTACGCTGTGATGACTTAACTGATGCCGTGACGTTCTTGGACGATAGTACGCGTTCGAGCTGCGTGTAGAGAAGCCAGCTGGCTGCGGAGAAGCAGACGAGCGAGACCATTATGGCGCTTAGAATCGGATCGCGATCGTGATGTTGCGACTTTCCTGCCTGCCCGTCGAGATGAAGTCCGTCGATGGTAATGGAATAGTCGCGCTCGATAATGCTGTCCAGATCCGCCTTTAGCGCAAACATGCTGGAGTAACGATCGTCTCTATTCTTGGCGAGACATTTTGCCACGATAGATTCAATGGCGTTGTTAAATGAAATGCCGCCGTGACGGCCAGAGAGCGAGGGGGTCGGCTCTTTGGCGTGCATGGCGATGATCTCCAGCGCCGTGTCTCCCTGGAAGGGAGGCTTGCCTGTGAGCAGCTCGAACATCACGCATCCTAACGAGTAAATCTCCGAGCGCTCATCGTAGCTCATGCCGTAACATTGATCTGGGCTCATGTATTGTGGCGTTCCGACAATTGTTCGCCCTTGTACTTTGAAGCTTTCATCCTTTTTGTGTTGAATAGCGGCAACACCGAAATCGATCAAGCGCACATCTGGAAGCTTGCTCTCGCTGTCTACCAGTAGAATGTTCGACGTCTTTATGTCTCTGTGAAAAATCCCACGGCTGTGCGCATACGACAGCGCGTCAGCCAGGGCCGCGATGATCTTGATGGCGTTGTCCTGGTCGAGCGGACCTTGATGAGCGATCAGCTTGTCGAGATTGACGCCGTCGGCATACTCCATCGCCATAAAAGGTACACCGCCGCTGGTGACACCGAAATCATATACCGCGATGATATTTCTGTGATTGAGCCGACTCGTGGCGCGCGCCTCCTGATGGAACGACACCAGCTGTTCTTCGAACACTCCACGAAGCAGTTTAACTGCCACTTTCTTATGAAGAAGTCTTCTATCTAGGCAAAGGTAAATGGTTCCAACCGTACCTTTGCCAATTATCTTGACCGGCTCATAGCGATCGAGCGGGAAGTTTTCATCAGTGAAGCTGAAACCGGGCGGAGCGCTTTCATCGGAGTTGGAAGCGTCCGGATGCTCTTTTTGCTGTTGTTCATTATCTGACTCCATAGGATCGTTATACATCGCCTTAGAGCGGACGGCAATGCTGCTGATAAGGAGATTTCATCACCCGGCAAGACGGACAGATTGAGGTGAAGCAAAATCCCGAGGTTTCGCAACTGAAGGAGATCATCGCCGACGTTGAACCAAAGGGCAGTTTATGCCTAACGAGGCACATGACCGGCCCGCCCGAGGTGATTGATGAAACCCTTTAGGTGCTTGTTAAGGTCGGGCAGGGGGTGTTTGATATTATACTGGTGCGCCAACTGGATTGCTTTGCGCTCATAGGTAATTGCACGTTCGAGTTTGCCCTCACGGCTGTCCGCAATTGCCAAACCGTGATAAGAGCCGATGAGAGCTTGCGGGCAATGTGAGTGGCTGGTCGTCTCCATTTGACGGATAGCGCTCTTGTACGAATTCCTCGCTGAAGCAATATCGTCGGAATACAATTCGGCGGCGGCCTTGAGACTGAGGATTTTACCGGCCATCTCGCTCTCTTCCATCCCGAGGCCCTTCATGGTGTCCATTCTCCTCGAGCACTCTTTCATCGCCTGACTGAGTTCATCCTCGTTTAGGAGTTTCTGAACATAGACTGACCAAATATTGGTTGATCTGTTGAGCGAAGCGTCGTCGCCTAACTTGGCGTACAAATCGCCAATCGCTTTCATGCAGGCATTCGCTCTCTTCGATTTGTGTCGTCGGTAGAGTTCGATCTGCAACTTGTCCATCAGCCTTGCGATTCGTTTCCGCAAATGATTTTCTTGTGCATTTTTCGCAGCCACAATCGCTGCGTCTGCAGAATTCTCTGGTCTACCTGCCTTAAGTTCGGCATCTGCAATTCCACACATCGCTCGAGTGAGTAATGGTGGCGTAAGTCTGTTCTCCTTTTTCAGGACTTGCACAGTCGTCTTGTACATAGCAATGGCCTGATCGTACTGCTCTTGCTTGACGTATTCGTTCGCTTTGTTCCAGGTCGTTCTGCATATGCTCGGCGTATCGGAATTGAAGCTGCATGAAGGCAGCAACCTCTCGATTTTTGTCACCCCATCCTCGGTTATACGCTGGCAGTCGTTGACATTGACCTGAGTTAACGAACGCAGCGCTG
>CAZISK010000937.1:0-3480 GCA_964541355.1 uncultured Candidatus Obscuribacterales bacterium | reverse complement strand
GCCAATCGCCCGAACAATGATGGTCATTGTATCGCGCCAGGTCTGATTGTGCATAAAACTATTGCAGGAAGAGTAACCAAAAGCACAAAGTGCGCAAAAGCGCACAGACCTTGCCCCAAAAGCTGGATAGTCACAATTAAACTTCCTTAAAACCACCCGTTATCAAGAGCCTCAGTGTCCTCGCAAAGAGGGCGAGGTAACTCAGGCGGCTCGGGTTCGCATTACACCCGGACCAACGACTTGCCACCTCGCCAGCCCCTGATGTGAGCGGTTTACCTCATAAACCGGCAACAGGGAAGGAGTGCACGACTGCCAATTCTCGCCAGGCCGGCATCGGAGATGCGATCAGGATCACAGGTATTTAGATTCGCACCGCCTACGGTATCATTTTTGACATCACAATGTGCATAGTGCAGCGCCTTACAGTATCGTCGCAGCCAGAAAGAAAGAGCTATATGAGATTGAAATATTCCCGAAGCGGGTATGAAAATCTGGCTGGTAGGGCAGACTGGCGCAACCCGTTCGCTACGCAATTTGACGGATTCTTGCGATGGACGATCAGAAAGAAAAAATCGCCGCAAACCTAGTCGAAGACCGCACCACAAAGTACTTAGTCTGCCAACATTGCGGGCTGGAATTGGCACCCGGTAGTACCGCCTGCCCGCAGCACGGACCCGTTCTCGGCGCAGTCTGTCACGAAGAATTGCTGCTCAAAGAGTTCGGCGGTCGATATGAGTTTATCTCGCTCGTTTCCTCCGGTGGGATGGGCGTTATCTACAAAGCTAAGCAGCTGCTGCTCAACAAAGACGTTGCAATCAAAATGCTGCACTCGCATTTGGCTTCAGAGCAGGCGATTGCTAGATTTCAGCAAGAAGCCAAGGCGGCAAGCACACTAGATCATCCGGGAATTATCACAGTTCACGATTTCGGTATCTCCGAGCACGGACAGGCCTACATGGTCATGGATTACGTGGAAGGAAAACCGCTGAGTGCCGTTATTGAAGATGAAGGGCAACTCGACTGTGCTAGAGCATTTCAAATTTTCATCCAGATTTGCAACGCGGTTGAGCATGCGCATTCGAAAGGTATTCTCCATCGAGATCTGAAGCCCAGCAACATAATGATCTCTGACACCTCTGATGGAATCCAAACCAAGCTGGTCGATTTCGGGATCGCCAAGATTCACGATCAAATCAGCCTGACTCAAACCGGCGATGTACTTGGCAGTCCGCCGTACATGAGTCCAGAGCAATGCCGGGGACACAACATCGACAGGCGCTCCGACATTTACGCCCTGGGCTGCGTCATGTATGAGGCGCTGACCGGACACCCGCCTTTCACGGGCGCCTCGCTTGTTGAGATCATTTTCAAGCAGATCAACGAAAAGCCACTGTCCATCACCAAATCAAGACCAGACCTCAAGTTTCCATCCGCATTAGCTCAGATAATAAACACAACACTCGAGAAAGATCCAAACGATCGCTATCAGACCGTCGAAAAGATAAGAACCGACATTGAAAAGCTCTTGAGCAGTCAGTTATCGGTCAAATATGTCAATCGCCGAAGGCGCAGATTCTTCAAATTGATGGTGTTCCTCGCGATAATCAGCTGGGCTATCTCGATTGCACTGGTCTTGTACAAAGAGACTTCAGAGAAAGATTTTAAAAAGACAAGAGCTGAGCTCAAGCAGATGATCGTTGAATCGAACAAGTCTCATACTCTAGAACTGATGAATTTGACCATAGACGATCATAAATTCGACGATCGAGATCTCGCCCTGCTGCGCGGACTCAAGAATCTCGAAGTGCTCAACATGAGATACACCAACATCACCGACGACGGGCTTTCCAATCTATCCGGTTTGAACAATCTCAAAGAGCTGCGAGTCTCTGGCACTCAGGTACACGGGCCTGGTCTTATTCATCTAAAGTCTTTGCCCAAACTGACCGCTCTGTCACTAAGCGAACTCTCGATCAGCCCGAATGGTTTGACAGCGCTTCCGGAGCTCAAACACTTGAAAGAATTGCACATCAGCCAGCACCCTTTATCGAATGAGACATTAGAAGCTGTTTCCCAGATGCAAGGCGTTCAGAATCTAGAAATTAAAAGTGCAGAAATTACTGATGAGAAGTTCGTTTATATCGCTCGGCTTCAAGGGCTCAAATCACTGGACATAACATACAACAAGATTTCCGACAAATCGATTCCTGAGATTTTAAAGCTAAAACACCTTACTGTGCTCCATATGGGCGCCAACTCGGTTAGCGACGAGGGCATCAAAAAGCTAGTAGCACTGCCCAATCTAACCTATGTGAAAGTTATGGGCGGCGATGTGACTTTGAAAGGGCTCGAAGGCCTAAGACGACTGATGCCGAACTGCGTTATCGACTGACACGATAAATCGGTTTGTCTGAATCATCTCGGGATTTTCCGAAGACGATCGCCGTCCGTCAGATCCATAATCACAAAAACTACTGCCGTCTTACTTCTCGGCTCGACTCACAAAATCGTTAGAAAAGCTCAGCTTCACGATCATCTGCCGCGGCCTAATCCAAAGGGTTTTCACCATATATAGTGCTATGAACTAACAGTAACTGAAACCACGCATAGTACTAAAAGCAGTATCAATCCACGCTCACCTGAAGCGATTCGAGCTCCTATAATTGATTTGACTTTCGATGATACGGGTATATCGGCCAATGGCGGTAGGTATTCGCGCGGAACCGCAATGACGGGATCGCCCGGTGGAAGATCAGTTAAAAGAGACTGCAATAAAAATAGTCGACGGAAGCATCACTCAAAAGCTTCTGGTCTGCCAGCATTGTGGACTGGAATTGCCGCCCGGCAGTCGCACCTGCCCACAACATGGTCCAGTCTCCGGTGCAGAGGATTTGCTCATTAAGGAGCTGGGCAGCCGATACGAGTTCATTTCGCTTGTTTCCACAGGCGGCATGGGAGTTATCTACAAGGCAAAGCAGCTGTTACTCAATAAAACGGTCGCCATCAAAATGCTGCATTCGCATCTGGCATCCGAGCAAAGCTTGGCTCGCTTTCAACAGGAAGCGATGGCGGCCAGCACACTCGAGCACCCTGGAATCATCAGGGTTCATGACTTCGGAATTTCCGAGCACGGACAAGCCTTCATGGTCATGGACTTCGTCGAAGGAAAGACGCTCGGTCAGCTTATCGAAGAACAGGGACAGATCGAGACGAAGATGGCATGCCAGATTTTCATACAGGTATGTGAGGCAGCCGAGCAAGCCCATTCGAAAGGGATTTTGCATCGCGATCTCAAGCCCAGCAACATTATGATCTCCTACAACCCAGACGGCAGCTTCCAGGCCAAGCTTGTCGACTTCGGCATCGCCAAAATTCAGGATCAGGTTCGCCTGACACAAACCGGCGATGTCATCGGCAGCCCTTCCTATATGAGCCCGGAGCAGTGCCGGGGGCAGAACATAGATCATCGCTCGGATATTT
>CAZISK010000936.1:0-3483 GCA_964541355.1 uncultured Candidatus Obscuribacterales bacterium | reverse complement strand
CTGAACACCAGGTGTCATCTGGAGTTGCTCGCGAATAGCGATCTGGCCTTTGTAGCCGAACGGATTCTTATCATTCTTGCCAGCTTTGTACAACGTTACCTTACTCAAATCGGGCCTTTCCACCTGTGGAGGCAGAGTATCAATAACTGTCTGCAGCTGGGTCTTTAAAGCATCATCGGGCTGAAAGGCTTCTTTCGTCTCATCATCAATCCGCCTTACTAAGCGCTGAGCCATTACCAGGTGCATAGCGCTTGAAAACAGAGGATTAATACCGATAGCGTCCAGCATGCGTGTTAAAGCAGCAGCTGCTGAGCCAGCATGGAAAGTTGAAAGCACTAAATGGCCAGTCAGTGCTGCCTGAAGAGCAGTGCGAGCAGTATCTTGGTCGCGAATCTCTCCGACCATCACAACATCAGGATCAAGCCTCAACACAGCCCTGAGCTTTTCTGCAAACCCAACTTTATTTTGATCGCCTTCAACTGGAATCTGCACTATCCCGGGTAAGAAATACTCCACAGGATCTTCGAGTGTGATTATCTTTCTTTCCGAGGAGTTAAGCGTATTAATCAGGGAGTAAAGAGTAGTGGTTTTCCCAGAGCCGGTCGGTCCTACTATCAGAACTAGTCCTGAAGGATGAGCGATAACATCATCAACTGCTTCTCTTTCAGGCTCACTGAGACCGAGATTGTCAAGCTTTAGCATTTCCATCTTGAGGTTGAAAATTCGCATTACTACGTCTTGGCCGTAGACAGTAGGTACGGTCTCGACCCTTAAATTTACTGTCACGTCTTCGCCGGTTGCTAATTTGTACGAACGGTTGATATGGCCAGTCTGCGCATCAGAGCTGGCGGTGCTGACATTGGCAGCGATAGCAATCGAAGAAAGCAGTTGGCGATACTTTGCATGCGTCAGAGCCGCTATGGGATGCAGTACTCCATCGACGCGAATACGAACCCTTACGGCTTCTTTCTGGCACTCAAGGTGAATATCCGAGCCTTTTAGCTGATAGGTCTGCTTAACAAGATACGCAAGGATATCATCCGACAGGACCTGATCGAGGGTGCGGGTAACTTCCATGAACAAGCTTGAATCATTTTCTCCAGATAACTGAACATCTTGGTATTCAATTTTCTTTGGTGGGTCATAAAGATACATATAGTCTTTGAAGCCGTTGTCAGAGATGAGCGCGAAAGAAACTCTTTGATCCAAAAAACGCTCGCGCAGACTTTGCATAGTCTGCTGCGAGGTAGTGTTGGTGACTCCAAACTTAATATTGTGAGCGTCTGCGAACACTGGTATAGCCTTGAGGCTGCGCATCTCGTCGTTATTGAGCAAGTCTTTGAACAGAGGTTTCTCACCACCAAAGGTATCTTGATAGTTCATTCCCAATATCTGGGCTCGGCGCTGGGTTGCGCGCTCCTCATCGCGACGGGCATCTTGTGACATTTATGTTTTTCCCACCATATTTAGTACTAATTAAAGCATAAGTGAATTAAGTTTGTATACTGGTGAGATGGATCGAAAAATAGTAGTTATCGCTCATAATATACGCTCGGCCCACAATATTGGGGCTCTACTAAGAACTTGTGAAGGACTGGGTATTCACATGGTTTACCTTACAGGCTACAGCCCTTACCCGCTCCAAGGCAATGACGCGCGTCTGCCTCATTTGTCTTTGAAAGCAACCGAGCAAATTCGCAAAACTGCGCTGGGTGCAGAAAAAATGCAAAAAAATGTTCACCAAGACAATGTGCTAGAAGTTATAAAGTCCTTGAGAACACAGAATTACCGTTTGATAGGACTCGAGCAAAGCCCTGGCTCAATACCTTTGCACGAATTCCAGCCCCCTAAAAAAATTGCTCTATTGCTAGGCGAAGAAGTCAAGGGTATTGATAAGGTACTTATTAAAAAATGCGACACCTTAGTAGAGATCCCAATGCTCGGCAAAAAGGAATCTTACAATGTGGTCCAGGCCGCGGCAATGACCCTGTACCATGTCCGGTTTACTGGTATTTGACACTTTCCTGTCCAAAAATCTCACTTATATGCGAAATGAATTCCTCGCTCGGATCTACATGACTAGGAATCTTTATGGCTTGCTTCTGCGAGTCGGGTCCTACGACGAGCACTACGGGGACCGCCCCTGGCCGTTTATCGATAGCTTGCTTCAAGCTGGCAAGAGCCTGTTTGTTACTGGTATCAGGCAGTCTAACGTAAATTCTTGACTCAACTGTTCTGTAAGCAGGCTGTGTCTGCTCAGACGGCGAGTCAGCTTCTTCATCTAACTCGCTTGCGTCGTCGACAATAATTTTTATTTCACCGCCATTTCCCATTCTGTCCTTGGACGTAACTTTGCCTGTGACTAGCAATATATTGTCATTTTGCCAAAGTGTCAGTGTTTTTTGGTATGTACCAGGAAAAAGTATGAGTTCTAGATCGCTAGACATATCATTTAAGCGTACAAACGCCATCTTCTGGCCATTCTTGGTTGTAACCTCACGTTTCTCGGCAATGGTACCTCCGATAGTCACGACTTTTCCTTCAAATGAAGCGTCGATTGTATGGATAGGAGCGGCTCTTTTAGCAAGAATGTCTTCATACTCAGCCAACGGGTGGCGAGATAAGTATATGCCGAGAAGTTCTCTTTCCCATATGAGCTGCTGCCTTTCAGGGAAAGGGGCTAGGGTATCATTGAGCGCTAGCTGAGCTTTAACTTCGCTGCCAACCTCAGCATCACCGAACATATCAACTTGTCCGCTCGATGCTTGTTTCTGAATCCTGGCCGCGTAAGCTGCCAAAGATTCAATATTATTGGCAAGAGTGCTTCTCTCGCCCAAGCTGTTGAGTGCGCCGGATTTTATTAAGCTTTCCAGAGCTTTTTTATTAACTGAGCGGCAACTGGTATTCGCGAGAAAATCCTCGAGAGTTTTAAACTTGCCTACTGCTTCTCTGGCCCTCAAGATCTCTTCGACTGCACCTGATCCGACATTTTTTATCGCATTCATGCCAAAACGAATGCTAACATTTTTGCCCTCACTAATGACTGCAAATTCTCCGAAAGATTCATTCACATCAGGAGGCAAAACATTTATACCCATGGCTTTGCACTCTGCTATCTCTATGGCCAAACGGTCGCTATTATCGAAGTCGCTGGTCATCAGAGCAGCCATAAAAGCAGCTGGGTAGTGTGCTTTCAAATAAGCTGTTTGGTAGGCAATTAATGCATAGCAAGCTGCATGAGCCTTGTTGAACGAATAGTCTGCGAAGGGTTGAATAAGGTCCCATATCTTTTGCGCCTGGGTTTTGGTCAATCCTTTCTTTTCGCAGCCAGCTATAAAGCGCGGGTGTTCTGCCTGCATAATGTCACGTTTTTTCTTACCGATAGCCTTTCGAATCAAATCCGCCTCGCCTGGCGTATAGCCAGCTAGCAACTGAAGCAAGGCGATAATCTGCTCCTGAAATACCATGACACCATACGTATCT
>CAZISK010000935.1:0-3497 GCA_964541355.1 uncultured Candidatus Obscuribacterales bacterium | reverse complement strand
AGTCGCACCCCGAGCAATTCCGCAGATGGTTGAACCAATAGTAGGCTCGATCCAGAGTCACCATAACAATGCAAATGAAAATGACGAGAACTGCACCCCGCCTCGATATTAGTGGCGTTGAGACTCGACGAAAAAGATTGCGCACGATGGTAGTCAAAGTTTGATCCTTCGTTCGAAAAATGGCATCGGCCAGTTGAATCCTACATACTCAAATGGCTGAGTGTTGGTCGAGCTGAATACGCATATCGTTTTTTTCTCGTAATTGTCGACGAGCGCATTCCAGATCCCCTCTTGCCTTAACAAGACTTGCGGGTAGTCGTCCGACACGACGATTGCACTCTCTGTTTCTTGCCGAAAAGCATGAGTCAAATAGCTGTAGGCACGTTTCTTCAATTGCTTGAGGTCGGGAGTGAGTTTGTCTCTTGAACAATAGAAATCGATGACGAGAAGCGGTCGAGCGTACATGAAAAAGCTGTCCGGTCTACGATCCGTGAGAACCAACGTGGGATAAGCCGGCTCTGGTCCGTCCACTATGATCGCCACATTATCGAGAGGCTTGGTGCGTTTGCTTATTGCTTGTTCGAGTGTTTCCGGATTTTTCAGAAGATCTGATCCCCTCAGGTTCGCTATAGCGACACGACTGTTAGCCATGCCGATAACTGCATATAGCGAGGCGATGATCGCGATAGCAAGGAGAGATGTTTCTTGAACTGGGAACCCACGCTTGCTTCTAGCATCTCCCAAAGGCTTCCAAAATAAAGCCTTGACCGTCTGAAGAGCTTTTCCGTGTAATATGCTCTTTGAATTCCTGTCCAGGACTTCGATTAACATCTGTTGAATCGCGCCTTTATCAACCTTGTTTAGTCCGTTGATAAACAACAGTGTTAATGCGGTAGTGGTACCGTATATGGTTAAGATCAGATCGCGTGATAGTCCGTTGTTTTCCAGGAAGAAAATAGCAAAACCGAGAAACGCCAACATGCTCATTGCCCCGGTAAGGGAATTCTTTCGATCCGTAAGCTGGCTCAGCACGATGGCAAAACCCATGCAATACAGGATATCGGTTCTGCGGGGTGTCGAGATAGGACTGAAGATGGCGGGATACTCGGAAAAATAGCTAAGCCACCTGATCGGCATCGCCTTTAACCAGAAGTCAGACCAGAACGGCGTAGGCAGCATGAGAAGGATGGTGACGTACAGGCAAGGCACTATGAGTAGTATCATTAAATCAGGATGAAAGATTGATTTGGGTCGCTTCTCATTGAAAATCCAGAACAGCTCAACCAGCAGGATCACAGGCAGGAATGGTAGGTCGAAACAGGCTGCCAGTCCAGTAAAGAGAGACACTGAAATACTCAGACTCCGGGGCACTGAAAACTCTTTGTATTGCATCCATCGCATAAAGATCCAGGGACAGAGTGCGGTTGCAAATAGATGCTGCAGGTCGCCGAACTCGAATCGAATCAGCAGGTTGGCAATGGCGAACCCGGTAAGATACGCGTACAGTGTTCGCTTTATCTCGTCAGCTGCTTCAGGGTCTAAGTGGGCGGCGCCAATGCCATGCTTTGCTAGTACGATCGTGACAGCACCGCTTGCTAATACGACGAGAAAGATCAGCATAGTCACCAATAGATCTGGTGGCAGAAAGGCGATAGCGACTTCTCTTGGAACCACAAGTTGCGCAAGAGATAGTGGGGCCAAGAATAACTTTGTCAGTTCAAAGACGATCGGTTGTGTCCATTCGAAGAAATCTTGATACAGCACCTTGCCGTCGAGCAGCAATTGCGCAGCCATGATTCGCATGGTCATCCAGCTCGATGCTTCGTCCCGAAAAATGAACAGATCGGTAATCAGGCAGGTCAAAGGTACGGCGCTAAGTACAGCGCACCAGGCGTACAGACTAGAAGTCTCAAGCCAAGTCTTCCTTTTGTTCTCAGCCATCGATTTGGCCTTGATTCATGCCACCACTAGACCTTTATCTACAATGCCAATCAAAGAGCCGATCTAAACTCGCTCTCCTTCGACCGATAATGCGTCTCCGTCTTTGATAGTTGGCGGTTTAGTTGTTACTAAAAAACGCTGGCTCGTTTTGCCCAGACCAAACGCTTCAGAAGCGGGGCCGGGCGGAAACGCTCGCCGCGGAGTTTGTAATTAGCCTCGAGCATGCTCAGGCATTCTTTCAAGCCGATATCGGAAGCGATTGTAAGTGGACCGCGGCGCATACCCAGTCCGGCCATCAGCGCCGGATCTAGGTCCTCAACCGCGCAAATGCGCTCCTGCAAAGCCACAAATGCTTCGTTGATCATGGGCAGGAACAGTCTCTCGACCTGGAACGGCTCGGGCCTTTCAGGTCGGGCCAGGTCAGCAAGTAATTCTTCGATAACGGGATTGGGTCCGCGTTTTTGCCCATCTTCGTACCGGTAAAAACCTTGACCGCTCTTTCGACCGAGCAAATTCCGTTCCACCATGCGTTCAAGCAACACCGGCGGTGCAAAACGTTGACCGTACTCCTGGAAATTGAAACGTGCGACGGCGAGCCCGATGTCGGCACCGTTCATATCTCGAAGGGCCAAGGGACCTACCGGTACCACGTAGTCCTTGGCCGCCTCATCGATTTGCTCAATGCCGGCAATACCTTCTTGTAAGCAGAAAATCGCTTCGTTCATATACCGGCCCAAGAGCCTGTTAACTAAAAATGAGGCGCACTCATCCACTCGTACCGCCAGTTTGCCAAGCGACTGTCCAAACTCGAGAGCGGTTTCTATTGTTTCGGCGGAGGTTTCCAGTCCGGGAATCACTTCGACCAGGCGCATGAGGTGGGCCGGATTGAAAAAGTGCAGACCGACAACCTTATCCGGCCGTCGTGTGAAGGCAGCAAGTTGGGTGATTGGCAGGCTGCTTGTGTTGGTTGCCAAAATTGCGTTGACATCAGAGTATTCATCAAGATCTTCGAATACCGATCGCTTTATATCGATGTTTTCAGGTACCGCCTCGATGACAAGGTCTACGTCGGCTAGCATTGCATAGTCGGTTGTTCCAACGATGCGCTTGCTTTCTTCTTCGGCGATTGAAGCATCCAGTCCTTTTTCGACCCTCTTCTTTTGCAGCTTCTCGATATTTCTCAAACCCTTCTCTAGGAGCTCATCATTGGCCTCCTTCAGCACGACAGGATAATTATGGCTGCTCAGCGCGACTGCGATGGAAGCGCCCATCGTGCCAGCACCAATGACAGCAACACTAGTAATCTGCATGAAGCCCTCTTTCAGGTTGGAGCAAATACTCAACCGCCGTCGGTAGTAAAGCAGTCTCTATGTTGTTAAACCCAATATGGAACAAGTGACTGAACTAGCGTAATACAAGTAGGGAATGTGCGGGGTCAGATTTAGTCCAAAAATCCGTTAATGAACTGCATTTGAAAGAGGACCGATGCTGAATATCGAAAGCTTGACATCGCCGGTAGAACCACCTTCAAATCTAAAGGTTTTCTATACGCGAGA
>CAZISK010000934.1:0-3501 GCA_964541355.1 uncultured Candidatus Obscuribacterales bacterium | reverse complement strand
ACAGTGATGGCTATGCTGTGCACTGGACGAGTGCTACAGACACACTCAATATCGGCAACACGGACCTGATCGACCCGACGTTTTCGAACCTAGGCAACATCAATTTCACTGCTTCGCTTGCAGTAGTTGCAGACCTCGCTATTATCGCGACAGGCGATATTACTGAGTCAGTTGCTGGAGCGTTCACGATTAAGACAGATGGTGGCGATCTGGCGATGATTGCGGGTGCCAACATAACAGCATCGGATAAGAACTCACCGGCATTGCCCGCTGGTACAGCCAACACAATCAATGTAACGTTCGACCAGGGCAGCATTGGTGGCGGTAAGATTCTTTTGAATGATTGTGACATAGACACCAAGGGCGGTGCCTTCTCGACGGCTGGTGGTGATGTGCTAATCGCTGCCTTCAAGGGAACGACTGCTGGTTCTGGAGCAATTACGCTTGATGGCGGATCGTCAACCATAAGTACCGAAGGCACCGCGGGAAATGCCAACGGTAATGTGGACATATTTGGCGGTGGAGCCATCGATCTCGACAGTACTCTCATAGATGCGGAGAATGGCTCGCCTTTCGGTGGCAACGTCAACATTCAAACAGCTCAACCGGTTTCGACCGGTCCGGTCACATATGACACGCTTGGAGTTCGCATATCAGCTGCATCACTGGTCCCGAGCACCGTGATAAGCAATAAGACCGTGGATGTTGATTTTATCTTTGCGACCGGCTCGATTTTCATCAACAGCGGCGATGATCTGCAGGTGTCGAGCGGACTGATATGTGATGCTGGCGGCATCACTCTTATTGCTGGTCTCGACAAGATTGGTTCGATAATCAACGATGGTGGTGACATCAGTCTGGGCGGAGATGTCATTGCTAACTCGTCTAATGGTTTTGTCTTGCTACAAGTAGCGGATGACCTGACTCAAAGCAACAACGCAGACATCGATGCTTTTAGCGATCCGACAGTGGTTGGGCAGCCAGCTGACAGCGTGGATATCCAAGTTGGAATAAACAACACGACAGGGGATGGCGCAGACTACACTGCAAATGGTTTAGTTTCAGCAATCGTCGGTAATATTCGCATCCAGGTCGGAGATGATTACACCGTAGTTGACTCTTTTGATGATGTTGAAGCAAATCGGAATGTCAATATTACGACCGGTCTCCAGCCGGCCGGCGATGCTAACATGACAATCACGGATGCTAGAATCGCTGCTGCAATTTTGGGGGGTGACGACGGAAGTGTCAACATACTGCTCAAAGCCGGGGACCTCACAATAAACGGCACAGGACAAGTGTTTGCAGGACAGTTTAATGTTACGCATACAGGCACTGTCACGATAGAAGCGGAAAACTTAGCGATTGCTGCCGCAAGCTTGATTCAAGGGAACAATACGACGCTCATTTCCAACAGCGTTGACGCAGGTGATGATTTTGACCTGGCTGGAGTCGTCGTAGCTCAGAATTTCTTCAGCGGTGTCTTTGGCACGCTTAGCTTGACCCAGAATGGTCCGAACGCGGCTGACATTGTGGATGGCGACGTAACAGGCGGACTCGTTTCCAACCAACTCAATCTAACGAATAACTCTGGAGTTGGTGGACTCATTTCAATCCTCAACACGAATGCCGTGCCAATTGACTTCAAGAATGTGACTGCCGTATCGACTGGAGATTCGGTGAGACTTGTTGAAACTGCTGCTGATGGAGACGGCAGCATCAATTTCACAGGTTTGTCATCAGCTGCTACCAACTTCTTGATCGCGGTTGACAATTTCCTGACCGATTCAGCTGGAGCGAAGGTGTCTGCAGTTAATGGTGACATTTCCACCAAGCAGAAGGATATTGGATCTGCTTTGAACTTCTTCGACGTTGATTTCGATAATGCTCGAATTCAGGGTCTTGGTGCAGCCAGCCTGGTGTTTGTTAATGACAGCGATGATATTAACCTTGCCGACACAGTAGCAATCGATGCAGCATTCTTTGGAACAAACGGAGCAAGCATCCATTCGCAAGCGACAAGTGAGATCGACCTCACAGCTGCAGGCGATGTAACGAGCAACGCTGGTATTTTCCTGCTTTCGCCAGACATATTTGTCAGTGCAGGCGACACGATTGGGACAAGCCCAGCAAGCAGATTCAATTTCGCTGGTAACCTGGCCTTCACTGCCGACGCCGGTTTGTCAGAGTTCGATGCAGTCAACGATGCATTCCTCAATGCCAAGGCCGGAGCGAACTTCCATAACACCTCGACAGTTGGCGGTACGTTCGACGCGATAGCGACGGATCCGGGCGCCAGCCTGTCCACACGCAATGATGGATCAATTGACGACGGTCTTGTCGTTGCGCCAATAGTCATTTTGAACACGAAAGACGGTAACATTGCTGGCAGTTCCGTTGTGGGGAATATCGGGACTTCCAACGGCACCAGATTTGAGATGGATGCCGATAAAGCCAGCTTAACGACACAAGAGACTGGTGGCAACCTTCGCTTCATATTTGCATTCGACATCGACGATCTGGAGCTGCCAGCCACTCTCAACTCAGTTATCGCACCAGCAAATAGCTCGGACTTTGTTTTTGATGTACAGGCAAATGGAGCGCTCCTCGTGTCGGGTGGAGGCGGGACCTTGGCTGTTCAAGCCGATGAAATTGTTTTTCTGGAATCGGTAAATAGTACTGTCGAAATTGGTGGTGACGTAGAAGCTGGCACCTTTGCGTACATTAAAGGGAATGGCAATATCTTCACCAGTAACGGTGCCGAGGTCGCTACTCTCGGAGGATTTGATACGGTCAGGTTGCGGTCCGAGTTTGGTGATATAGGCTCCGATCCTTTCAACGGTGGGACAGCATTTCGTACGGATACAGGTAACATAAGCCTGTTCGAGTTCAATCAGCCGGAAGGTGGTGCTCCATTTGGTTCGATTTTCATTTCGAACGTGCGCGACCTGACTGTCGTTGATTCTCCTACGGCCGGATTCGGTTCGACTATACATATTCAATCGGATACGAATCTATTCGTGGCAGACGACATTGCAAACGTTGGCGGTGAGGTGCGCTTGATCTCAGGAACCGATTTCAATGTGTTCGCGACGGCTGGCAGTCAGGTAACTGCCGACAAAATTTTCGTTCAGTCCGGAGAGATTTTCGACGGACAGTTTGGTGGCGCTGTAGGAACACCCTTCATGATCGCACCGCAGATCGATTTGGTTGCGACCGGCACGGGCGGTTTAAGCGGGATCATCGACGTTGATGAACGAACAGCGGACTTCATCAGCGTCAGCGCGAATGCGACGAATAGCGTATTCATTTCTGACCTGAACGGTATCAATATTGGTGGCAAAACCTCAGCTTCCAATACATTGTTTGGTTTCGGCGAGTTCGATGTCGAAGCAAACACCAAGGCTGGTAACGCATTTAGCTTGACTACTTCCGATTCGATCAAGGCGTTCAATACATCGGATATCGATTTCGAAGCTAATTTCGGCGATATCAGACTTG
>CAZISK010000933.1:0-3503 GCA_964541355.1 uncultured Candidatus Obscuribacterales bacterium | reverse complement strand
GGAGCGATTTTCTGAGCTCGCACCAGAAGCTCAGAGACTGGTAGAGACGCGAGCGACTCAGGTTGTTGTGATTGGCATCGCCGTTGTGCTGGCTTCCTTAGTCTACGGCTTCATACCGCTTATCGTTAGAGTCTTCTTGTTTCCCATATTTATTATCGGAGCCTGGTATCTGGCCGGCAAATCCGGGCCGCTGTTGCGATGGGCTTGCGGTCAATCACTGAAGCTTCTGATCGGCAAATTGCCGAAAGCGCCGGCGCTATCATACCTTGGCGCAGTGCTGGTGATCGCATTTTTCGTAGTCGGTATCTTATATGGTGCCGGTCGTGTTTGAAGGTTGAACGAATTACCGCCTCGTTCACGCTCAATGCAATCGCAACTATGGCTCCTTCATTGTGTTTAGCCAATAGGCGTTCAAAACAGCGCCGACGATGAGAATAACTACAGCTGAAACAACACTGCCATCGAGGGCATGAACAGCTGAGACCAGGCTAAAGAGAATGGCGAAGACATACTTGTACAACAGGCTACCAGACACCGCTGGCGGTATCACAAACCGAGAATCGCCGGCATATTCACTTTCGTCTTTTGGCAAATCGACCGATTGCGACCGGTCTAACGCCATGGCGTCGAATTCCTCGTCGGGACCAGGCGTAGTAGCTACGTGTTTACCAGCGATCTGAGCCCTGCGCCAGGTGTTGTTGAGCAAATGATCTTGCAGCCAGAGACAGCGGTCATACCAGATTCGTGCCCCGCGCAAGTCGCCTTTCCGGCGCAGCTGATCTCCTCGCCTTTCCATAACGGCACAAATGGCATCCGAAGAGCCGAACAAAAATACGACCGCGAAGCCGCCAAGGAATACGAAAGCCAGGATTACGATACCCAGCACTTCAGTCATCTTGAAAATATTGTCGTCATGCAAATTGTCGATCATCGAGGCGCCAAACACTATCGCGAGCCCCAGACCAAACAACGCAAAGAAAATCCGACCAGGTGACATGCTACTCTCGCTTGTCCGAATCGACGTCTTCCTTCTTCTCGTCGACATAGTCTTGATCGACTGAATCAGTTGCCTTCTCAGGCTTGCCTTCCAACTTTGCCGACCCTATTCCGTACTCGTAACCTTCTTGCTTGTCTTCAGACTTGGATGGTTCTTCTGAAGTATTGCCTCCGTCTGCCTTCTCGTTGGACATCGTCGACTCTTCTTGAGGCTTGTCCGCCGCCTTCTCTTGAGCCGCTGTCCGGTCGTCAAAGGTCGCGTCAGACTGATCTTCCGTCGCTGCCGGGGGTAAGTCGCCCGACACGCGAGTATAACGACCGGCAACTTCTCCTTCGGACGGCGTATCCGGCTCGCTTCGCTTTTCGCCGTCGCCAAGCTCCTTTTCGCGATTTCGGAGTTCGCGATCCAGAGTGTGGAGCTCAACAAAACGGGCGAGCTGCCACATAATAAGCCCGAAGACAAACATAAAGGCGCCGACCGGCTGATTCAACTTGAGCAGGAAGGATGTTCCCGGTGTATGGAACTCAACCCCGGGAGAACAAAAGACGCCATACCAGAACAGAAGACCGCCCAGGATCATGAATAATAGTCCGAGTGGTTTTCTGACATCAAGCATTATTTCACCAGAAGATAATGTTCAGAACGAGGGTGAGCACCAGGAGGATAACCGACAGATGGAGTGGGTTAACGAACCAGCGCTCTTTGACCAAAGGCGTAGCCGGCGTGTTTGCAAGACCCCAGACAAGGCCGATCAAATCCCGTTTGCGCTTCGGTTTTGTGAAAAGTGATACTGCTATTGTGATGGCAAAACAGACCGACCAGCCAAAGATAGCTCGCCAGAAATTGCCCGCCATAACTGTGGGATAAGTGAGGTACGGCTTCCAAACCTCCATGACAGAACCGAGAGGTGAAAGGTATCCGGGCAGAAGATCCGGAGCAATCTTCACAGCCTCGCTCATGAAAAAATGCCCTACAGCAGCAAGCGTCCCCACGACCAATCCGACAAACGCCCCTGTGGGAGTCGTTCGAACCCAGAACATACCCAATGCGAACGTCGCAAACAGCGGGGCATTGAAGAATGAGAAGATGAGCTGCATATAGTCCATGATCGTCGGAAAGTTCATGACCAGATACGCTGCCATTATGCTGACCAGAATGCCTCCTGCTGTCGCCAGACGACCGATCTGGAGATAGTGCTTGTCCGACTTACCGGGAGCGATATAGCTCTGGTAGATATCATAAGTCCATACGGTATTGAATGCGGTGACATTGCCGGCCATGCCCGACATGAAGCTCGCGAGCAGCGCTGTCAATCCCAGCCCCAGCATGCCATTTGGATACATGACCCCCATCATCGTTGGAATGGCCATGTCGAATGGAATGTCCTCGCCCAGTCCTGGAATGATAACGAGCGCCAGGAGTCCAGGCACCACGGTGATTATCGGAAAAAACACCTTGGGGAAAGCAGCAATGATTGGTGTTCGTTGAGCGCTTCGCACGTCCTGCGCCGCAAGCGCCCGTTGAATAACAAGAAAGTCGGTGCACCAGTAGCCGAACGATAACACAAAGCCGAGACCGCCCAATAACCCGATCCAGTCCACGCCCAGCGGATTGTTCGAATTTCCCATGTCCTGCCACAGATGTAGCATTCCCATATTGGTAATCGAGTCGGTGATGCCGCTGGGCCCGCCCAGCCTGAGCAAACCGAGAATCGTAAGGGGAAGAATACCGAAGATGATCAGAAAGAACTGGATCACTTCGTTGTAAATCGAAGAGGTCAGCCCACCCATAAAAACGTACAGCAGCACGACGATGGCAGCCAAGAAGACGGAAACATTCATGTCCCATTTCAAAAGAACCTGGAAGACTTTCGCCATCGCATAGAGATTGATCCCCGACATGAGGATCGTCATAATCGCGAACGACAACGCATTAAACGCGCGCGTCGGCTCATTGAAGCGCTTCTTCAAATATTCAGGAACACTTCTTACCTTCGAGCCGTAGTAAAACGGCATCATAAACAGGGAGAGAAACACCATCGCCGGTATCGCACCAACCCAATAGAAGTGGGCCGTGACGACACCATATTGCGCGGCGCTGGCCGCCATTCCCATGACCTCAATGGCGCCCAGGTTGGCAGAAAGAAATGCCAGACCGGTCACCCAGGTGGGAATACGATGACCGGCAAGGAAGAAATCCTCGCTGGTCACCATCTGTCTTTTCAAGTGATATCCAATACCGATAACAAAGGCAAAATAGATGCCTATGACGAGGTAATCGATAAACTGGACATCCATGTACTATTCGTTAGTTGTCGGGAAAAGACGCATCAGAGGCGTTGTCACGCTTGCTTCCCAACAATCTGATGTTGTTGCCCTTGATTAGCGGCTTGACGTGCTTTGCGCCCTGATCGTCCGTCCATTTGTTGAAGTCCAGACGACCTTCGACGCCCACCAGACTACCTTTACGCACGTAGTCGCCAGCCACTTCGGCTTGCCGCCCCCAA
>CAZISK010000932.1:0-3507 GCA_964541355.1 uncultured Candidatus Obscuribacterales bacterium | reverse complement strand
TTTATTGTCTTGCGAGCTACTGGAAGACGACTACATGGCGCGTAACCCTTTGCGAGAGCCGGTCGGCACCTCCATCAATAAGGTCGCAGCTTTGATCAACGGGAACCCTGAATATCCGGTAATTGTCGACCTCGAACAACACCCTTCATTATTTGCCTATTCGCTTGCATTGGGTAGATTTGTAGATGGCTCGCGACAAATCGTGTTCGTTCAAAAGCGCCTACCACGATGGATTAAACACTATTACAATGCCTACATACTGCACTTCGACAATGGACTCAAGGAAAAGTATGGGCGATTCAAGATCAAATGGTTCTCCCGTAGATGTGGAGTCGCACAAATCTCCAGGAGTGGAGGACAACCTAAATCACCCCGCCCTTCAAAAACCGATCAACAATCGGAGAAGATTAAGAGCTTTTGGGAGTTGTGGTTGCAACTAGATAACTGAAAAACATGAGCGACAGCATCAGAGCGCCCTGGGTTGAGCCAGCGTAATAAGGGCATCAACCGACTCACAGCTGTCCGGAATAGTCGCTGTTCCCACCGTTGCCAGAATCCCGAAAGTGCCGGTACTGGTGGTTATAGGGGCAGAATTCAAGATTTCCGTCAAATGCGAAGCGAACTGTTTGGCAACGGCGGAGTCGGTGCACGGTAAGATACACGCCAGGTTGTCACCAAAATGAAACAGCAGGTCGGTCTCTCTCAATACTTGCTTGATGTGGTGACCGAGGATTCGGAACGCTTCGCCATGTAGCGGATAAATGTGATTGTCTGCCGATCTGATGCCGGCATTGATTATCACCGTCGAAAAAGGCAATTTGAAGCGTCGAAACCGATAATACTCGAGGGCAAGAAAGTAGAGATACGCTTGATGAGTATAAATAGCCGTTTCGCCATTGCTTAGCAAAGCAGAAATTTGATGCACCTCATTCCAGCTCACCGACACCGGTTTGGTCTGCTCAAAATCCGCAGCATTCTTGTAGGAGCACAAATTGCAAGTTACCATGTTGAATACGATAGGTACCCAGGTAGCCTTGTTCATCGGCAATTGCCCGAGGATGCCGACGATCGGGGTACGATCGTCGATCATCGAATAAAATGTCTTCTGCAACTTCTCATCGCATCCGGTTTGTTCGGCAAGAAGCTTGTTGTATTCATCCTCTGGCAGGTTTGAATGTTTTTTGATCAAGTAGGTGTCGAGACCGACACCCTTGTCTCTAAGCAGATTGATCTGGTCTTGCAGGGCCGCCCCAGCCATCAGCAAGTGGTGCAATGGCTTATCGATGGTGCGGTGTTGTCTTGCGTCTTCTTTGAAGAAGCGGAACTTTCCATGAGTCCAGGCAATTACTTCGAGTAGCGCGTGTTCGCCTTCGGTTTGATCGACGATACAGTGAATCGGCTTTCCTTCCTGGAAGTAGATCACCGCCCGCTGCGCTTTGTTGTCCAGATCCAGCCGACCGGTGAGGGCATTCATGTCTACTGACTGAATCAGGTTCGGAATCGCCATATTCTGCAGATCGCCTTCGAAATTTGACTGCGACTCCGCCGACGCCTCGACTTTTGTCAGTCGGGCCGTCTGCATCTGATCCTCTGGGATCATCTGCTCGGTCAGCGTCTTTCGCCGTCCCATCTGCGGGAATGCGGCTTCAATAAGATTGAATATCCAGTTTGGATCGGTTGTCTTCTGCTCCCACTCGAGGAAGGAGCTAACCCCTTCCCCTCGATACAGCATCCAGTGAACCACACCTCTCATCGGATCGCGGGTCACCATAATGGTAAAGCACTCGGGTGGCGAGCCAAACGGCATCTGAATGCTCATGCCTGTGTGATGAAGCGTATCTTCCAGCATTTTCTGCAACTGCTTCGCAGACGGAGGCACGTCCTGATGCGCCAGAACAATCGTCTTGGGACCTTGTTGAGTTCGCTGCTTCCCAAACATGTAGCCAACGTTCCTCTTGCTCACCTACAATTTACATGTACCCAAAAAAATCAGCTACCCCGCTTGTTGTCTTGCATTAGTGATAGCCAGGTAATCAATTTCATGATGAAAACCACGTGAACTATACGTCAGATGTCGCGAAAAGGCACACTGACTAAGCAGTCAATCGTCGAAGAATAAGATCCGCAAACTCGCCGACGTTAGCCGTTGCCTCTGTTTCACCCAACGTAAAACGGATGTTGAATGCGCGCTCAACGGCTACGATGAAAGCCACATGGACTAGAGAATCCCATTCCTCCACATCGTCAGCGCTCAAAGTCTCACTCACAACCACCGGCTCTACGAACACAGTATCAAAAACGGTTTGCAGCTTGGCCATCACTTCTTCTTTTGTCATTCTTCCTTCATCCAATCGCTATTCATTCATCTCGACGACGCCACTATAACGCAAGACAACGTTATCTTTCTTGCTCGGGCTTGCTCTTCCGTATATCCTGTGACTGGAAACACAGCAAAACCGGTTACGGCGAAACCGGCATCTTCAACAAGCTTTCGGGCCTCCTCCGGCGATTCCAGCAGATAGATGTGGTCGATAGCAGGTGAATTGATCGGCACATTGATAAAAAGCCTGGCGCCCGGTTTCATTTTTTTGGCAAGGGATTTCAAGACTATTTGTGGTTGCTCGAGATGCTCAATCACCTCTGAAAGGACAATGGCATCGAATTGTAGCTCCTCGTCAAAAGTGGTGACGTCGAGTCTCCTTAATTCGACCTTGTCTCCTTTCCAAAGCATGCTGAGGTGTTCCGCTGTCATTCTTAACGATGAGTCGCTGATGTCCCAGCCCGCCACACTTGTGATGTTTGGCGATCTGGCGGCAAGCGTGAGGAGAAGCCCGTGCCCAGGTCCTATCTCCAACAAGGACGAGTCGACAGCGCATGAGGACAGAAAATGATTTATATAGTAGTCGATTACTTGCGAGTGATTGAGCCAAAACACTTGTGACAGCAAAATACCCTGCAAATAACTCTTCATGTAAGTTGGGTTCTGATAGACAGAGTTATTTACCTCTTCAAAGGTGCTGTGACGGTAGCGACCCGTACGTACGAAGTGGAGGGCCTCTTCATTCATTTGCTCACAATGCCACTTGTAGCTGCTGACGTATTCCAGCGGATTTGGTGCAATCAGCTCCTGGATCATCGCGACGATTTCTTCAGTGGTGGCACGCAAGATGCCGGAGCGCGCACTGAAACTTTTGTTCAGGAATTTCTCATGCTTCGGCCAGCATTGAAGTTGCCTGGCGATGAGTTGACCGGTGGCCGAATTCTCGGCGCAGAGCGCGGTAGCGGCGCCTACGGGCTGTGCAATTGATATCTTTGTCGGCACTTCTTCGTAATCGGCGGTGATACGTTCGTACTCTGACTTATCGTCACTTGTGCTCACTAGACGAAACCCCATTGATGTGTAAAAATCACGCACCATCTGATTTTTTTTGGTTGGTACATAAAGACCCGTAATCCGTTGGTAACCACAGCGCTTCGCCTCGGTAAACATGCGATTCATCAAAACAT
>CAZISK010000931.1:0-3508 GCA_964541355.1 uncultured Candidatus Obscuribacterales bacterium | reverse complement strand
GCTTAGAGGGTCCGCCGTCAGAAAATAGTTTTGCGCGGTAGATGCCATCACCTGCGTGTTTGCAGTGAGCAGAGTCATCTGCTTTTGCATATTGCGGGCATGAATCTCGTTGAGAGTCTCATTCTGAGACTCTTCGATTACTCGGTAAAACATTGCGGCAATCGCAATTTGAAACAAGAGTCCTATGAGGAGTATCAGGAATCCTTTTCTCTGAACTGAAAACCGATCGAGATTTAGCATGGTCTGAATCTCACCGCAGGCGAAACCTCATCATCCGTTATGGGAAAGCTCGTTGCTGCTCCTCGATGATTAGGTACGATAGGCGAAGTGGAAACTGCTCGAAACGCGCAGCTCACTGGGAGCACCGGCGTCTCGCCGGCATCGAGCATGCTAGAAAACGATCAGGTCGGAGATATTGAATCGATTCCTCATCTTTGATGCTGCTCAGGTCACCACTCAAGCGGTAGGCTAGGCCGAAGCGCTACTTGTCGCTGCCAAGAATCTGCTCAAGACGCTCCAATAGGTGCTCTCCATTGGTATTGCTGCGCTCGACATCGTATATGAATAACGCCAGAGCAGCCGCAAAAGAGATTTCGTTGCGCGAGACAATAATCTGACCGGCTTCGTTGAGCCAGGCAAAGCCAGGTTGAAGAGGTAGACCGAAAGGTTGATCGTCCGGAAACAGGCGAACACCGGCAGTACCAGGAACGATACCATTCCTCCTGAACCAGGCAGCCAAAAGAGTGCCAATCTTCCGCGAGTCAACCGGATTTTTGAAGAATGCAAACAACTGCCACTGCTTGGACTCTTCGCACAGGTAAAGCTTCAAATCATGAACAGAAAGACAGCGCAAACAGTCGCGAATCTTCTCCATTCCCTCAGCGGTCCTGTAGTAACTGCTTTCGTCCACCGTGACCACTATGAATCTGATGCTTTTGTCCGCCATACAGGCACGCAAGAACGTGGAGCCGCCGGAAATGGCTTCAATAATCTCTTCATCAGAAAGATGGTGAAACTGGCTTGTTTGACGCCAGTCGCCCTCTTTACCACGCTTGATGCAGCTTGCGAACCGATTGGAAAACAGGGAAAAGAACTTCTCTTGATAGTAGAGTGTCAGCGCTTCAAGAGACTCGTATTCTTCGGAATCGGTGAGATGTCTACCGAGCCTGGCAATTTCACCAGGGTAATAGCCAACATTGTCCTCGAAATACTCGCCGGACTCGGTGCTATATCCTTCGTGCTCGGCACACTCGGTATACTCAGCGTTGTAGCCAGACTCGATATCATCGGCATACCCTTCGTCAGTGGCATGATCGGTCGAGAAGAAGTCGACCATCAACGAGTCTTGACCACTTGGCGGCAGGCCTTGCTGCTCGATACCGCCAACATTCATACTCCGGACCTGGCGCACGACATTTGATTCCACCTCGGACGAAGTGAAGTCGACACCTGAGTCCATCTGCCGGCCATAGTAATATTCTTGCAAGTCCGCCCCCATTCTGATATCACAGGCAGTAGCACTCTCGACGGTCGATCGCTTGTTTTCTTATCTAGAGAACCTGAGCCCGATCTCATAAAAGCCTAACACGGCTTCTGTTCACGATAATAATACAACAGTATTCTATAGTGACAAGCATTGCACCATAGATGGTTCACGAGTCTTTCATTACATAAAGGTAGATCACCGCGGGTGGTACTCGCGCACCAAGATATACGACAGACGTAGACACACGGCATATACAAAACTGCATTGGGACAAACCAAGTTTCGGTAAAAGAATCTGCCCGGCGACATTACTACCGATGTTCGCGGACTCGAATCGACAAATATCGAGGTGCGAAATATCCAAAGCAATCCTCGATTTCTTCCGTATTACGTGTCTAGATATTTTTTCGAATGTATATAAACGGTTGCATTCTGCTCTAAGCCGTCAGCTTGCATATAAATGCTGCCACACCGCTCTTGCTGAGCGGCGCATCTATTTTCGTATTTAGAGGGAATTACTGTGAATCTTTTTGATCTGGCAAGGCAAGGAAACGGGAAAAGTTTCGGCGGGGGTAATTCATCAGACCTGACGTCACCGCTCAACCGCAATACCGATTTGGATAATGACGATACGGACGACTCGCCATCTGGTTGGATGGCTGCAGCACAGGGCATATGGGGAGCCCCCCAGGACAAACAACAATTCGTGGCCTTCGAAGGCGAGCCACCAGCAGACGGTGATAACAAACCAAACCCAAGGTTGCTTCGCGATACACCACCGGAAGAACAACCCGAGTGGGCCGCCAAAGCAAAGGTAGAACCAGGCAAAGCCAAGCCTGCCATGCCCGGTGACGCAGGTTCTGCCAAACCGTCGGATAAGCAACCGGACGTCAAGGTTAAAGGTGCGGCTGATGGTAAAGACGCGGGAACGTCCAAGCCTGACGGTGGCGCAGGAAAGACGGTAACAGAAAGAACTATTCAGTTTCTCGAGACGATTGTCGCGAAAGCTGACAAAACAGATACAAAAGATGCTCTGAGCAATGTCGTCGAAGGTCACATACAAAGCATCAATCTGCTTGAAAAGATTACGGAACCGGATCTGTCGCCTGAGCGAAAGAAAGTTCTCACCGACATGAACCTTCGGATCCAAGCCGAGAAATGGAATGAATACGAGCGTTATCTCGATCCGGCATTGGCTCGCGCGGAGCTAGCGCTCGCGAAAATCGCCTCAGGCGATGACAAGCTTATTGCCGAGGGCGAGAAAACATTGATAGCCGCAGTGGCAATGCGGCCGGATTTGCAATTCAATGAAGGGCTCCAACGAAAGATTCTGGATACTTATCAGAAGATGGAGTTGGCGCGTAAAGCCAAAGGACTGACAGCATGGCAGGGTGAGCTCAAGCCGGAGAAAGCGTCGAGTACCATTGCCGGTGGTGCCTTTGCCAATCCGGACGAGGCCATGGAAAAGGCCAATAAGACCTATGCCGAAAAAGGAATGAAAGAGGCTTTGCCACTGTTCGAAGCAGCGATCAAAGCGTCTGACGGTCTACCTCACGACAAGATCAAAGCGGAGCTGATGGAGCTGTTCTGCCGAAGGTTGACCCTGGAAAGATCGATAATAGGCAAATCTGTCCGCAACGAAAATACGGACAAAGTGGCCGCGGATCTGAAGACCGCCCGAGAGGATGAGTGGTCGAAATACAGGCTATACCTGGACCCTGGCTCGACGAGAGTCAACACAGCTCTTGCCATGATTAGCTCTGGTGATGCAGACATGTTCAAGCGCGGCAAAACACTTCTTGCTGCGGCGATCGAAAAGAGACCGGAGTTAGAGTTCGACAGTGATTTTCAGGAGCACCTGAAAAAAGCGTTTGAGACACATCACAAGAGCAAACCGACCGCGAGACTGTTGCCGCCCAGAGATGACGTGTTGCCGAAGGAGCCGGACACCAAGGTCGAGCTTCCGGGCAAGAAGCCCGACCCGAACGCAAAGAGAGAGCCGTTCGAAGTCGGATTCAAGAAG
>CAZISK010000930.1:0-3522 GCA_964541355.1 uncultured Candidatus Obscuribacterales bacterium | reverse complement strand
TCTACTGGACAGACAGATTACTGCACCTGACTGGGTACCCGACTCTTTAAGAACCTTTTCTGCCTTTGACGCCGTACCGCTCGGCATTGCGTTCGCTATGCCGGCCAGAGGAAAAGTGGCGAGATCGGTATTGGTAGGAACGGCCTGGATGGCGGGAAATGCTATAGAGAGTGCCTTCAGTCCTCCTTCGGCAGGCAAGATGGAAGAGGTCGCTCAGAGCTTCGCTAAAACCGATGCTGCGCAGAGAAGTGATACCAGTGTGGACGCCGCTGTCGCGAAGTTCAGGGAGCTAGGTGCGAAAAACGAAATCGTTCTTGAGCAGAATTTTGCGCAGATTCTTGTCAATTCTCAGAAGAAGTACGGACAAATGAGTCGAGAAGAGAAACTGCTCGATCATCGCCAGTTCATCATCGTTGGACGCGCCCTGGCTGAACATCGGCTGGAAAACGGTTCGAGGTTGGCTGCAACGCAGACGGACAAACCTACCTACATTCTCAAGGGTCACAATCTCGATATCGGCGGTGATGCACTCTCATTTTTTCTGATCACGAAGCGTAGTGTTGAAGGATCAAAAACCTTGACGAAAATGTTGATGGGAAGCAACGTAAGCGGGTCTACCGTAACGGAGGCCGAGCTGCAAGCGCTCGATAGTCAGGGCGGCAAAATTGATGAGTGTATTGCGAAAATAAATGGAAAGCATGATATTGCAGGTGCATTCTCGGGAATGGAGGCTTTTTTGAAGCGTGGCTCTACATCGAGCTCCGCGAGCTTTATTCCTCTGCCGATCTTTCACAAAACAATGATCGAAGAAATCAATGTCAAACTCGGGCGCTGGACGCCAGGTCTTCGCAATTCCGATGGAACTGCTAACGAGGAGGCCAAAATGATGGTGGCGAAACTGTTTCGAGACCAAGCGTTGGCGAAGATGGCATTATGCTCCTACAAGCTCGATGATTCCAATGTCCAGGATGCCGCCAGTCATCTTTTGGGCACAGCGCAAGGACGCGACGAGCCTCTACCGGGTTCTCAAATCCGCAAAGGTTACGACGGCGCACTGGATATGCTGGCTTGTGCAGAAGCGCTCTGTCCGAACAATCAGGATCTGCCGGAACTCAAAGCGATTGCCAAACAGCTTACCGAGCGATTGAAGGGGGCCAGCAAGTAGCGTTGCTAAAGGCGTTAGTGGGCATGCTTGAGGTCTGACTCCTCCGGGCGGGCACCGCTAATAGTGCTAGCTAGATCTATACGCTTCTCTTATGTTGTGAGGTGATCTTAGATACATCATCAGCTGCTGCTCCAAATTGAGACCTAACAAGCCGGCGTCCATCTTCTCGAGATCCAAAAGATTGTTGATCAGGCGAATCAGGTGATTAACAGTTCGGTAGAGAATCCCAACTTTGGAGACACCTCGCTCATTTAGAATTCCGTAGAGTCCTCGCGCATGTCTTATCTTATCGCCGTGTATGGTATCACGTGGGCCTAACATCAGGTTGGAAAAACATACTGCGACTCAATTGCAATTGTTCCATAATCATGTGATCCGCTCTGTGAGCGAACGCATACACCTTGCCATCTGTGCAGCTGAAAACAAGTCGCCATTAGTAGTGGTGACCCATTCATTTGTAGAGATCGTCGTCCTTGTCTCAGCCGAGATATCGTAAAGGTCAAAGATGAATTCATCGATGGCTCGCTGGATTTGAGCTTCCTTCTGATTGATCGCAAAGACATGCGCGGAGATTCGGTCGATCATGTCGCCTGAGCTCTCCTCTGGCGACATAATAAGAGACTGGGGATCGTAGATTGGTGAATACGAGTTCAACCTGTCCGTAGTCTTGGCCAATTCGACAGCGTCGTGGGCTAACTCACCGACATGTGCCTCTACCCGTGATGGCGGCTTTCGAAAAGGTAATCGCCTCAGATCTCCAATCTGAAAATTCACGGTTGGATTTAACAACCCAAGAATGAACCTCACCAGCGCTGAATTGAAGAAGCCGAGCAGGTATCTCAAGCTGATGTGCTCGCTGAAAATCGCGGAGCTAGCGATATCAAATACGCTACCAGGAGAAAGCATTCTGGCTTTGAAACCCTTCGTTCCGATGTATGAATAAGTGATCCCTTCTTTGAAGTAAAAACGCTCTCCCGGCAATGCTCTCGATTGTCCTCTGTCGAACCGAAAGGAGCGAATATTTTCTCCGTCATTGTGCCACTCTAAGAAATACGGTGTGGTGGCGTACCACTTCTGCCCGCCCCCTTTATCGTACGGTACGAAATGCGCGCGTTCGTGCTCGTCGATGTTTTGGAAATGTCGTACGAATCGTTTGTTATCGCAAGTGAACAAACCGTTGGTGATGGTGATACCAAAATCACTGTCGCTTAGCGATGGGTGGGTTTGAAACAAATTCGCGATTTCATTGGGACAGAAAGGTACCAGCGGAAAACCTGGAATCGTGTTAGTTAGCCTGAGGAAATTATCTTCATCCAGTTTTTGTACGATGTAACCGGCGAGACCTTCTCGTTCCGCGGAATGTTTTGCTGTACGCGACATCAGTTTGTAAGCGGTGACCTGATGGTCGGCGGAGTCTTTCGAATCGGCGGGGGCAATACCGGCATCGGCCCTTCTGGTCAGGGTGATGATGGCGTTGTTGACCTTCTCTCCCTGGCGGCTTGCGAATGCGCCTGGACCGAGCTGCACGATGGTATTCACGCGTGTTCTTTCAATCAACCTTCTTCTTAGTTGCTCGAACCGGTTGGTGGAGAGGAAGCTTTGCTGACAGATCAGGGTTAGCTTTCCTTCGGGTGCCAGGAGGCGAATACCGAGCTCCAAAAAGGCTGTGTATAGATCGTAGTGACTGTCGGAGTAATTCTTTTTCAGAAAATTAGAGAGCTCTTTCGGCATGAGGCGATGGCTTAGATATGGCGGATTGCAAGCCTGGAGGTCGAATTGAGTCGGTAGCTCCTGTGTTGAGAGCACAAGACCGTCCACGCGCTCCAGCGGCACTACCGGCATTCCGTTGTTGATGGAAAGCAGCAGACTGCCCGCGAATTCATCCGAACCGTGATTCGGGAAATGGAAGAGATTTGGTATTGGTAACGGTGCGACCGGCTCCACGTCGCGACAGAATAGATAGAGAGACAGCCCTGAAAGCCTTATCATCAGCGGATCTATGTCTATACCGAATAATTCGTTGGTGAGCACATATGAGATCGAATCAGAGGCCTGCCCGTCATTGTCGAGGCGGCGCTGAACAAGGCGTTTTAACGCGGGAATGAGAATTTGTCCGGCGCCGCAAGAGGAGTCCAGAAAGGTAATGGGAGCAAGCGCACGGTCGCGATTCGCTGGTAAGCCACTGTGAGCGCATCTTTCCTCCGTGGTAGCAGCGCTTTCTTCGGCAAGCGGATGGCGAAAACATTCGTCTATGAGGAAGGTCGCGATCCAGTCTGGGGTGAACCACTGTGTGATCTGAGCCAACCCAGCCAGCGATTTTTCGTTTCTCAAAAAAGAATAATCGTTTTTCCCCATCA
>CAZISK010000929.1:0-3525 GCA_964541355.1 uncultured Candidatus Obscuribacterales bacterium | reverse complement strand
TACCGACAATGGTGTCGGAATATACTACTCAGAGCTTCAGCAGTATCTATCTCATGAAGACTTCCCGCTCACCAGAGATTTAGCTGCTTAGGTCGGGCGCAAGTTTTGAAATCCCGACTGTGCTTCAAGCATAGTCGGGATTTCATTTGATTTTGCTTTCGGTTAATGCCTCGCCGATACTTCGCAGCCCAGAGGACCATCTACTGTTCGGTTCAAAACCGCATCGAAGGTTACGGTGTTACGTTCCGGAAGTGATGGAAACTCCGGGATTTCATAGAAGCTGACGTCATTGACAGCGGCAAGTGCGGCAGTTCTGAATTGGCTTTCGGAAACGGTGTCTCTGTCCACGAATGGTGCCGGGGCGAACTCCGTCAGTTGCGTGTACATCTTTCGATCTCTAACCAGTATGCGAACCTTAGCGATGCCAGGACCGACTTCGGCATTTTGCCAGCGTCTATATATAGCTTTGGCAATGTCGTTGTACCACTCATCCCATGAGGTGCCACCACCCGAACTCGTAGCATACGCTCCACCGGCGGTGGCACGCAGGGGGTGATCGAGCATCACGACAGGTTGGGCATAGATTGGGTCTGGTCTGAGAGAGTTGGGAGTGGCCTTCAAGGGTGTTACGAATTCGTTGACCGGTACGAAATACAATCCGCCGATCGTTTGTTTCCGCAATCCTTGAGCTACTGCCGTGACTTCGTATCCCGGCTCCCAGCAGACGACGCCGTTGCGTGGCGCGGAGATCGAGACACGATAGGGCGGTGTGGATGAGGTTTCCACCCGTCTGCTGAAGCTGGTAGACAACGATTTTGAGAAGCTCGATTCTGAGCCGGTCACTACTTTGGCTTCGTAACTGGAGTCATAGGAGGTTACGCCACCTCTAGAGAATGGAGCGATCCAGCCAGGAGTGCGGTTAAGCAAGGCACGTCGCAGACCGACGCTGGTGTCCGTGTATCGTGCAGCCGATTGCCAATCGGACTCGGAGCTGCTCCAGCTGTTCCTTCTTTGACTAAACAAACCGCCATTGGAACTAGTGGTAGTTACTTTGTTGACTTCAAGACCAGGCACATAAGAGGTTACTCCGCTCATGGATGGAGGACCTTCTACTCGGCGTGGCGGAGTGCGAAGGGCGCTGGAGCTGGATGTGGCTTCATAGGTCGATATAGGCGGAATCACCCCGCCGAGCCTCCTCGACGCCCCAGGCGTTGCAGCACCCGGCTGCAGCGGATATTGCACGGGACCATTGTCGGGATTGATATTGTTATCCGCTTGAGGAGTTTCGGCCCTTGGCGAACCCGCTTTGGGGTCGTTCTTCTCGCGAATTACCTTGATGGATGACTGCAGCGGCGCGTCGTCTTTGATACCGCCCTGTAGCACGATGCCAGATGATTGGCTTCCAGGCTGTCCTTCCGCGCTGACCGAGCCTTCTAGAGGCGCAGCTATGGCAGGAGCCGCCTGAATGAGGATTGATAGAGAGATTAAAGAAACAGCAAAACTACGCAACACCAGAGACATACAACTCCCGCGAGCACAACTTATAAATGAGAGGAGAAGGCTACCAAAAGCAAAACTTCGTATCACGACTATATCACCAGGAAAACTAAGCTCTTGTACCTCATCCTAGTTATGAAAAGTGACAAAATCCGGACTGGGCGAACGCCCTGGAACTTGATTCATATTGCCCCCGCTATCCAACCACCCAAGCAAACTTAATGTTTATTTGAGTTTTCAAGAGGTTTGAGTATAACCTGGCCTAGCTTACAAGGCAATTGGATAATCACTAAGTCTAATATTTCGTCGTTGTTTTTCTTGAAATTGCCGATTTTCATTGAAATCGGTAAGATCAGCGCTGCGGATAGATGTGAAACGCTGTTTCTTTCCTCTAGCCGCCGGTTCGAAGTGTTCGGTAACTAAGCTGCCCGCACTTGACGGGTAGTTTCGAGGAAAACGGTCAGATGGGAAAGCTCAAAGATTTAGTCGATGACAAGACAGGTAAGTTCATAAAAAGCCCGCTCATGGTGATTCAGGAGATTGTTCCTGCTGATGACGTCTCAAAGTCGATTCTCGAGCATCTGAAGTACAGATATCAAATGGTCAGTATCACGCCTTTGACGGTCGGACCTCACGGTGGCAGGTTGTTACTTATATACAACTATACCGGCACTCCTCCAACGACAAGATAGTCCCAGGCGATCGATTCAGGCTCGACTTCTCCGTTGACCGCGGAACATCAAATCAGCTCAGCCGTCTAGCTCTTTGTTAGACACACTGGACTACGGCTGTGCGATTACTCTCATTTTTGCTACTTGTATTACTCTTTGGATCGAATAGTTGTTTGAGCGCTTCCGCTCAGTCGGCCTTTAGATTGCAGCGACAGCCGGATTCTGATCTCGGCTCGCGTGGTGTGACCGTTCTGCCCGTTCCCAAGCGTGTGCCTGAAAGTTTGCAATTGGGCAGGGGGGTGGTCGGAACATTCACAAATCCGTATGTTCCCAGACCGCCATTGCGTCAGAATGTCTCTGAAGACGACTATATCAATCCGCCAAGCCGTGGTCTGGCTCAGCTTTTTGCCAATCCGACCGTGTCAGATCTTCGGCGAGTGGGCTCGCGCGACGTGGTCATCGTCATCGACAAATCGCGAAGTATGGAAGAGATGGATTGCCCCGGCGGGGTGCCAAGTATGCTCAATCGCGTCTTGTTTGCTGGTTCTCCAATCCGTGATTCCGGTGCGATTACTCGCTGGGAGTGGTGTCGCAGGCAGACGTTGCACGTTGCTTCGCAATTGGCGGCGGTGCCTGGCAGTCGAATAAAGCTTGTTCTTTTCGACGACAGGGTGATCGAGTTTGACAATGTGTCGCTTCAGACTATCGGAGATATTTTTAATCGCTATAGACCTTCAGGTGGTACCAACGCAACAAAAGCTCTGAAGACAGTGCTTAATGAATACTTCGATCGTAAGCGCGCTTTTGGAGCGGTCAGGCCGCTTTCCGTGGTCTGCATTACAGATGGTGCACCTTCCAGTCCGAGATCTCTTAAGGATCTGTTGATTGAAACATCAATAAAGATGCAATCACCTGCCGAGATTTCTCTCAGTTTCTTACAGATCGGAGAAGATCGACAGGGTAACAGGCTTTTACCAGAACTAGATTTTGGTCTTGTCGAACAAGGCGCACAATTTGACATTGTCACCAGTCGCAGTTTCAATAGTCTGTCGCGGACCGGATTAATGAGAGCGTTGCTGGATACCGCAAGAACCTCAGGCTGAAAGGCTTTTCGTCCGTGAAATTGCAAATCAGGAATTGTAGGTCTGAGAACAGGAGAGCACCTGCTCTCCTGTTCTGAATGCAATTTATCGCAGTTTTTCCGATTTCAGGAGCGTACCGAAAGAGTCATTCGGCAGGTACGAAGCCTTCTCCAGCCGGGGCCAGCCCCTTTTACAACGGTAACTTTCGAGAAAAAACCATACTACCTGTGTGTCGATCGATAGCAAACGAATTGCGCGCTCTTTTCAGTCCGTCT
>CAZISK010000928.1:0-3525 GCA_964541355.1 uncultured Candidatus Obscuribacterales bacterium | reverse complement strand
TACCAACCGGAAAATGGTGACTTTCTTTGACGCAACAAAGCATTAATATCTCGTTGAATGTCATATTGAATCTCGCGAGCCAGGCTCAAGCGCATTTTTTTGTCAGTAACTTTTTCCGGTGGATAATTCAGATAAATTGGCTTGCCTACTTTGATGAGAAACTTGATTGGTAGCGGAATACAGCTTGATACAATCGGCAACCATGGAAATGTTGGTGTAACAGGCCAATATGGTGACCCGAGTGTGTGAGCAATCGATTTAAGATTACCCAAAAGCGGATAGATTTCGTCACCACCTATGGTGGTAATCGGAATTATTGGCGAACCGGTATCAATGGCAGCTTTCACGAACCCTGGATCAAATTCATAGAGGCGGTAACGCATTGAAAAAGGTTTGCCCGTCCCCCTTGCCCCTTCAGGATAAAAGAAAACCAGTTCGTCATTTTCAAGCAGCTGCTTAGCGACATCGTATGTTGCTGGTACACCACCAAAGCCACAAATCAAATCTTTTACCCATGGGGTTGAATTGAGAGTCTTATGCGTCAGATAACGGATCCTTCTTGGGGCGTTGTGGTGAAGCAGGACAGCAGTGTATGTCATAAACGCATCCATAGGCAAAACACCGGAATGATTGCCGATAAGCACAGCACGTCCATTGTCCGGTATGTTCTCTATGCCGATGGTTTGAACCTGAAAATATCCTTCATAAAGGAATTGAAAGAAGGGTTGCCATAGCCTTACTGTTTCTGCGCTGAACCCGAACTGGTCGGTCTCACCTTCATATTGGGAGTAGTATTCTGACCGGCGTACAACCTGTTTTTGAACTAGCTTTGGAAGCCGCATCGCAATTACCTACCTGTTGTTGTAAGCTCGAGCCGCGTGGTCATTCAGTTGATCGTCGCTTCCATCTTCTTAAGAGATTTACGGTGTCGACAATTGAGAATGCGACAAATCCCAAATAGGACAGATTGTCTTCAACTCGCCAATAAAGTATCACATCTAATGCATAATTGTTCGCAAGCAGCGGCTTTGCTCCGTGGATGCTTTCTCAGGGACGCAAACGAAGCCAAAAGGAGCAAAGCCGGTCAATCTGAGTGACTCCCGCTCCGCCGCTTTGCGGATTATGAGACCAGGTGTCAGCATCACTGTCCAGCACCATGTACAGTCCTGGCTTGAGCAATGCCTTTACATTACATACCCAATATGCGTTGGGAACTCCGCCCTGCCCGGGTAACATCTGGCGGGGACTGCTTGGCCCAGATATGAAGACAGCAACCTCAGTATCAACTCAAATGACTTTGTCTTTCAAATCCCGTTGCTTTCTAATGGCGCACAAGCAGGCAAAACGATTCGGAAAGTCGTGCCTGCTCCAACCTCGCTCTGGCAGCTAATTTCGCCATTGTGTGCTTTGATGATCTGTTTGCTGAGATACAACCCCAAACCGGTGCCTGTTCGCTGCCGACGCCCCGTCTCTGCTTGAAAAAATCGTTGGAAAAGTCGTTGCTGTTCCTCTGCGCTTATTCCTTTGCCTGTGTCCTGCACCTCGATGAGAAGCGAGTTCTCTAAGTTGCTTGCGGATATCGATATCGAACCGCCACGGGGTGTAAACTTTATTGCATTGTCGAGCAGATTGGCAATGACGTGGCGAATGGCCATTTCATCCGCCCATGCTCGTTGTAAATCGTCGCTGAACTTGGTGTTGACTGTAATACCATGAACTTGAGCCAATAATTTCGACTCCTCGACGACCGTCTGTAAAAGGCTCTTCAAGTTCACCTCTACAAGACACAAAACAGGGGTTGACTGCTCATACTTATAGACTTCAAGTAAATTTTTGACCATCGCGAACATTCTTAGATTGCTTTCCTTCATGGTGGAGAGAAGTTCAACCTGGTTAGGTCTTAGCTCGCCGAAGTCACCCTCAAGCATTAGACTAATGCATCGATCAGCGGCGGTGATCGGTGTTTTTAAATCGTGCGTGAGCACCACCATGAAGTCTTCTCTTTGTTTAAGAAGTTCAGAACGCTCCTCCATCACCTTCATCAGTTTCTCGTTCTGATTCCGCAGCAAACTGATTGTCTCTGCATAGCCCATGCGTGTCATCTCAAAGGGCGCCAATATCTCCTTTAGTAAGCTTGTCGCTCGCTGCAAAACCAGAAGTCTCTGTTCTGGGGTTTCTGTCGTTTCCAAAACGGTATCCAGAGCTTCATTGTGTGTGTCAATCAAATCAAGCATGCCGATCCCCCGGTCAAGCGCTTTGCGACCGATCTCATAGGCGAGCTCCAGTTCGGCTTCGCATCCTCCACCTATGTACTGCAAAAGAATTGCTTTGTACTGTTCTTGCACGGATTACCCTTTGGAACCACCCTCACCGTGATACCTGGCTACCAGAACAACCGCATCGTCATTCCCTCTGAGATGCTTTGTCATTATGCTCTCCGCTATCTCTTTCGGATCAGCCTCATCAGAGAATGACTTTGGAGAGTGATTGCGAATTCCATCGGAGAACATTACCAACAGGTCGCCGGCCGCAATGTCGACTGACGAAAGTGTAAGACCAGGCATGCGGCAGCCGACTATGCCACCCCGCAAAGGAAGCCATTCATGACTTCCCGATGAGCGCAATAGGACGCCTTCAACGTTGCCGACGCCGATCCAGCTCAACCTCTCAATCGCCTTGTCCAATGCTGCGATGCTAACTACTGCACCACGCGTCCCCTTCAACGCTTCATGACAGATGCGTAACAGTTCATCCGGTCTAATTTCTGCGTTCTCAGCAAGAACAGCAACTGCCGATTCTGACGCCAAAGCTGCTTCGGGTCCATGTCCCAGACCATCTATCACCGCGATGAGAACGCCTCCTGCGGTCTCTATGCATATGAAAGCGTCGCCGCAGACATGCTCATGGGGATGGGCTTTAAACGCGCCCGCCCATTCAATGAAACCGAGATGCTCTGTGGAGCTTGTTATCATCGTCGCTTCCATTTGATCATTTTGATGACTGTACCTTTGCCAAGCTCTGATTCGATTTCGAACTCATCCATTAGACGTTTGGCGCCGGGAAGACCGAGACCGAGGCTTTTGGCTGTGGAAAAACCATCTTGCATAGCCAGCGAAAGGTCTTCGATACCAGGACCATAATCTTCGGCGACCACCTGTATTCCGCGCTCGCCAACGAGCGATAAAGTGATGTGTCCATGTTTTGCATAAGTAACAATGTTACGCGCGACTTCCGAGATAGCCGTTGCGATCAAAGTAAGCTCGCTGCTTGAGAATCCAAGCGTTGCTCCAAGTTTTTTGCCCTGTTGCCTGGCCTCAACAATATCGACTTCGCTGGTGATGGGAAGTTTAATTTCGTCCATGTATTGTGACATCACCTATAATGGCACCATTTATCAATGATAGTCCATGTTCCAGATCAAGCGCTGACTCTATGCCCTGAAGAGTGAGCCCGAGCTGCACCAGCGTGAAGGCGACAACTGGGTGGATTCCGACTAATACAGCTCGAGCTCCGCGCAATCGCACC
>CAZISK010000927.1:0-3533 GCA_964541355.1 uncultured Candidatus Obscuribacterales bacterium | reverse complement strand
GATGCTCGACGACGAAGAGCAGGTCGATATCACTCTTCGGACGATAGAAGGACGACATTGCCAGAGATCCGTGCAAATACGCGCCAACGAAACCGACGCGGGCAAGTCGCTCCGAGGTATCATCGACAACGCGGTCGACGAATCGACAAATATCATCGTCAAGAGTGTGCCAGTTCTGTTTTCTGCCCACATCATGTGAAGGATAGATCTCAATCCGCATAGCTTTCACGAGTCCTGGCGTATGGCTGCATTAATCAATTGATATAAACCTGATGCACAACCGATTACCGTTTCCGGTTTACGATATGTCGCGAGGAATCTTATACCATTCCGGGCTGCGGAAAACAGCAGTTGGATTGAAAGCCATTTCGTATTGGAGAAGAGTTCATATGCGCAAATTATCCGGCCTCATCATGTGTTTAACAGCTATTTCGCTTACGTCACTCTCTGTCACCGCGCTCAACGTGGCGGCTACGGCGGCTGATAGCGCAGCTGGGAACCCATCAGACATGTTAGTGACGACAACGTCATCGCTGGAGGGTTTCAAAATCAAAGAGTACAAAGGGATCGTACGCGGTGTCGTAGTCAGGCAACCAACCATCGGTCAGGGACTCACCGCCAGCTTCGAGCGCCTGAAAGGCGGCAAAATCGGCGCATACACAACGATGGCAGAAAGCGCACGTCAGCAATCGTACGATTTGTGCATCGGTCGTGCCCGAGAGCTGGGTGCCAATGCAGTCATCGGCATGCAATACGACAGCTCCGCCTTCGAGCACGGAGAAAACGTGGCCACAGAGGTGATCTGTTACGGCACCGCCGTGACCGTCGAGCACGCCCCATAGTCAACTGAACGAATCGAACCGGTGTCGAGACACTTAAGCCCACTGCCAGACCTACTCATCGAAGAATGGACTGACGGCAGTTTGGTCTGGTTCCATGCTGGAAGCTACTGTTCAGTCGGGGTCGAAGACACACCGAGTTTGTTTCTCTGAAGAAAACTTTTGGGTGATTTGGCGATGGTTTTATAGCCGAGATAAGGTTTGGCAGGATCGACAACATTTGCTCAACAATTGCCCCCGACAATAGACTGGCAACCATCCTGAAGCTACTGGCGACAACCCCCGATTGAACCCAAGTTGGCCTTTTATTGTTTCGGAGGCGTTCCTATGTTTAATGAGTTAAACCATGGGGAGTTTGTACCCCAACGAGAGCAGGTCCTTAACTTTCATCGAATCCGGATCGGCCACGGTCCTTACAGATCAGGTGATAGCTCGAAGGAATCGACCGCTAAATCTAGTCAGACAAGTAGATCCGATAACAATGTAATATTGCCCCTCCAGAAGCAGCTAAGACCTGAAGTAGAACAAACGCCCAAGCTTCCGGCTAAACCACTGGCTGCGTCGGGAGCTAACAACGGTGGCGTTGAAAAGCCGGCGGCACATTCGACAGCAGACATCGACAAAATCTCGGGCGTCTCCGATTGGTGGAGCGATGCCTTGTTGGATAAGTTTCCCTTCCTTCCATCACAAAAAGCCAGGGCTATCATGCATTCACGCATGCCGGACCTCGCCGACAAGGACATCACAAAGGATGGTTGCGAATACACTCTCTGTAAAAAGGGGCACAGCCTGTCGATCGCCAGGCTGATCGACCAGCTTCGGCATGACAAGTTCAAAACACGGGAGTCAGCAGCCAACAAGCTTTCCCAGCTTCCAGAAGCAATCTTTCAGATGGAAGAAAAGCTCAATGAGCTCAAGGGAAAGCAGTCCGGAGACGACCTCGAGCAACAAACGGCACTCAGACACATCCTATCCTCCCTCAACGCACGAGCCTTGCTCAGGCTCGAAAGAGACGTGTTGAGCGACGATCGGGCGACAAGAGACCGCGCGTACGAAATGCTTTGTAAAAAGCCTGGTCACCTCACCTCTTTAGTACCCAAGCTTCGTGAGAAGCAGGAGCAACTGGAGATGGCAAAGACCGCCAGCGAGAGCTCGTTCTTGAACAGGCTCGTACCCGCATTTGCAAGAATGACCGGAACATCCTTCGACAAGGGCGTTGCCTTTCAAAGAGCGATCGATGAGCTGGTGACACGATGCGACGGCGTTGAACTGGACAAGCTCGGAAGAATCCGAAAGGTTCTCGGCAACGAATTCAATATGGAGATTCGTTACGACGGAAACAGAATCGTCGGACTGCGCTCGGAGTGGATGGAACAGCCCAGTCAAATCTGGAGCGGTTCGATTCCAGATGCCCAGCCCATAAGGCCGCTTCGTAGATCCCTGAATGTTGATGTCAACGGCAATGCCTGCAGAGTTTGGTCTTCCGACGCGATAGAACGAATTGACTCAGACATCACCATCGACGGCAGATTCGTTCCGTCTATCCAGTTGGACTGCGATGGCACGCTGGAGATTTACACAACAGAAGGAAGGCAAATCTTCGAAACAGGCCTTGCGCAAGGTAATCCAGCCGCGCTCAAATACATCATCAGCTGATTCTGCCAGGAATGACACGAACAATCTGTTCTAAACCTTGTTGGCAAACCCTCACCAAAAGGAGTGGATCGCACTTAGCGATTTCATCCCTCTGGTTGCATATCGCTTTTGTTGTCGATCATTTCCGTTTCCCGTTAGCGAATATCAATATCTCAGCGATTGATTGTAGAATAGGCGAACTCAGAGGCTCAATTTTACAATACGAAGCGGGAATGATTGTCGCATGTCTCTTCCGGCATCAAAAGACAAGATTGCCATCATTGGCGCGGGACCGGTCGGGCTGAGCGCGGCTCGGGCACTCAAGCTCAAAAGCATAGCTTACGATCAGTTCGAGTCCGGTAGTGCCATTGGTGGCAACTGGCGCGATGGTGTTTATCAAACAGCCCACATCATCTCCTCGCGGAAGACCACGGAATTCCCGGACTTCAAGATGCCCGACCACTATCCGGATTTTCCAAGCGCCCAGCAGATGTTGGACTACTTGAACAATTACGCTTCTCACTATCAATTGCTAGACCAAATTCGATTCAATACGACGGTAGCACGGGTAACACCATGCGAAGACGGGCACTGGGAGATTAAACTCGATGATGGTGAGATCGGTAGATACGAGGGAGTAGTGATCTGCAACGGTCATCACTGGGACTCGCGCTGGCCTAATTACGACGGCGAGTTTACTGGAGAGATGATTCATTCCAAAGACTACAAGAATCCAAGTCAGCTAAGCGGCAAAAGAGTGCTCGTGATTGGCGGTGGCAACTCTTCCTGTGACATAGTCTCTGAGTCCGCGCGTGTCGCCAGATCAGCACATCTGAGTTTACGACGAGGCTACTGGTTCCTTCCGAAAACAATCTATGGAGTTCCGACCGCGGAGCTTTTAACGACGCAGCTGCCTGTGTGGATGCAACGAATCTATTTCGCCGTCCTGCTCAAGGTTATTGTTGGCGATTATCGCGACTACGGTCTGGAAAAGCCGGATCACAAAATTTTTGAGCATCACCCGACCATCAATACCGAAGTCCTTCACTATCTCAAGCA
>CAZISK010000926.1:0-3543 GCA_964541355.1 uncultured Candidatus Obscuribacterales bacterium | reverse complement strand
TTCAATTTCACAAGGGGAAGGAGGCCTCAGTCAATTGGTTGACGGACCCGATGCGCTCCTACAAGAGATCGGTAGCGAAGAGCTTTTGGAGACAGTGACGACCTGTTTCCGAGGGCGCGGCGAGCAGGAAGATCGCACAGATAAAGCGCCGGCACTCTACGAGCTTGGATTGTTGTCAAATGAAACCTACGCAGATCTTTTGATCTCTCGCGTCGAAGGAGATCAATCCGTCACAGAAGAAGCAAGAATTTCTGCCATGGTCGGGCTTGCCGCGGTTATCTCTAGAATGAGATTTGACGAGTCGGTAAGACTGTCGGCACCAGGTTTCGATTCGACTTCAGCAATGAGCGCCGGATTGAGTGCAGAGGACTTGACCGAGCGTCTAGCAGAGTTCGCCAGAGACGCGCAACCGGAATCTCTGAGAGCTACAGCACTATATACGGTGATGCTCTTGCAAAGAGAAAATCTAGGTGACTTGGACTTGGCAAGGATGAGCGAGCTGTTCCTATCAGAACCAGATGCGTTCTCCGAAGAACAGCTCGTTGAATTATTGCTCGAAGATGCTACCTCTGAGTCTATGTCGAGCTCCGATTGGGAAAGAAAACTCTTGTCTTCGGAGCTTCTGGGTAGACTCACGCTGGAGACTCCTGGCGACGAGCTCGATCTAGCTCGACAGGGTATTACTGAGTGTCTGGAGTTGGCCAATCCAGAGAACCGGGTAAGAGCCTTGGCCCTTTTGACCGACCAAGACGAAAGCGGACACACACTACTTGACGGAATCACTCGGTCTCAGCCGAACAATGACTGGCACAGACAAATAGTTGGGACAGCAATTGGGATGTTCGATCAGATCTCAGCCCACACAGGTCAAGATTTAGCTCACAATATAGAGTCAGCTGAGTCGTGTAGCAACTGGATGGGCGTTGCAGTTCCATTGATTATGCAGTACCTGAATCAATCTCCAGATCCAATCATGGCCACTTCTTTGAAAGGAATTCTGCTTTTGGCTCTTGACCCTCAGATGCAGCCGATCGAGGACGTGAGAGCCGAAGCTGCAGCTGCGCTAATCGAACTAGGTAACTCCGCTCCTGATACCATCTCTGCCTTACAATTGTGTCTCGATCCGATACGCGAACCATCGGCAGAGGTGAGGCTGGCAGCCCTTGAGGCTATTGAGCAGTTGGTCGAAGTAGATTTGCAACTCAAGCAGATGCTCGGACCGCTGGCAGTGGTAGAGCCAGACGCAAGCGTCAGGGCACGACTTTGGCGTTACTACGCCCCGGAAGGCTCAATCCAGGACTCCGACTCGCAAGTCAGTCGCCAGGAGGTCGCCGATAGGATAGCTGACCAAAACCGGCCGGAAGTCAAACGTGAAGGTGATATCCCAGTTTGGATGGAACAACAATTTTTCCGGTTTGGACTTCGTGGCGATCATGACATTCTCGACTATCTCGAAGGAGAAAGTATCGTAGTTACGATCGGCGGCGTGGGACCTCTTTCTTTTCAAGACTACCGAGAGCAGCAAGTGGATGACTACAACTCGTTCTTCTCGTTGTCATGGCATGAGGAGGAAGCGTTAGAGAATCTTCTATATCTGGAGCTGATGGCACAGAACTGCGCGGTAGAAGCTTTTATGCATGATATCGAAGATCTAAGCTCTCTGGCTATGTATGGTTCAACGACGGAGACCCCATTCAACGAACGTGATTTAGCTGTGCAGACACTGGGGGAGGTAGTGTGCGGCACCAGTCCAATGGGAGAGGCTTTCTACAACCATCGCACTCTAGATGGTACATTGCGCGACTATACCAGTAACGAGAACAACGAGCTGCAATCGTTTTTGTCACGGCTGAACAACAACTCGGACAACGATTATGAATGGAGAAGATTCAGTCAGGATCCGTGGCCCGAGGTACAGCTCAAAGCTGCTCAAGAACTCTGCCAACTCTGTGCATACGGAGGCAATCCGGAGGTGCTGTGGACCGCTTTACAGTGGGGTTTAGAATCTGACTCCTCTGCTTCCGATGGCGTGCGATCCACATTAGTGGAAGGAATGGATAATCTCTTGTCTCGCGATGATTGCAGTCTCGAGTTCAAGCAAAGATTGATCTCCAGCGCCACTGAACATCTGGCGTCATGGCGGGAAGCAGAGTCGGACAAATCCGAGAGCTTGCTCTCCCTCCTTCGATTGTTAGACCGGCACGAGGCAAGTACGTTCGCTCGCTTCAGCGAAGGAAACGCCGAAACTCGCATCGCTGTGGAATCCCGCCGATACAATCCATTGATGCCACCACTGGTAAGGCTCAGATCACAAGAATACTTTGATAGAAACTACAAGAGTGTGTTGAATATCTTTGACTCGATTGTAGTCACTTATGGGTCAAGCGAAGATAGAGCAAGAATCCTGCCAGATGATTTAAGCGTTCTATTGAGCAATACCGCGGATAATGACGAAGAAGTGCACACGGCGGTCCAAGAGATCATTCTAGCAACGAATGATCTTCCACTACGAGAAGGCGATCCACGCCTTCCACAGATTCTGGCCCTAACAGATGAAGGACTCGATGATCGTGTGCGACTGGCGGCGTGCCAGTCACTCGTCAACAGCGGCATACGTGAGAATTACGCCTGGCGTGTGCTCTTCGAGATCGCCACAACGTCAGACAGCAGCGCTCTTCGTCTTGATGCCACTCGCCTCCTCGATGATTCGACCAGTGTGTCATTCTCGGAGGGTGATATTAGCTCGTTACGAGAGAGTCTCATCGATGAATTAACCCGTACTGAAAGTATTGATACAAGCTCCTTTGCAAGCAACACTCAATTGATAGAAGCAGCGATTGAGTGCATCGAAAGTTCAGAAAATTCATCGGATGCACAGGTTCGAGAGCGGATAACATCGCTGCGCGAACGATTGTATGCGTTCGGAAATGGATTGTGTGTACTTGGCAAGACCGTCTTGAACAACGTCGATCACCCAGATTATGCCATGGCGGAACGCCTTTTGCAGGACGGACTGCTAGCGATGGGAGTAAATGTTGAGTCTTGTGACCCTGGAATATCAACTTTATGGGCATCCAGGCTGGTTGAGTCTATTCAAGAAATAGGCTATCTACCCACATTGATTGACGCAACCGAAAGTTATGGCAGAGCTTTTCAGTCCCGAATCGATGCGGAAGGTGTGAACACTGCGGCTGCAAAGATACGATTAACAAGACTAATGTTTTGGTGCCGTCATTGGGCGCGTGCCTATTATCCGGAAGGAAACTGATTCGTCCAATACTTGTCTAACCCTCAGAGTAGTTAAGATCGTTGGGTAGCAAAGCGCATGGGTGGGTAAGTACTCTTCGTATCGCAAGAATGGAAACACCTATGACCGAAGACTCTGCAAATCGCTATTCAGTTATTCTGCACAATGATGACACGACGACCATGGAGTTTGTCGTTATGATTCTCCTCGCAGTATTCGATAAGACTGTAGAAGATGCACAAAAGTTGATGCTCGAAGTTCACGAACAAGGAAAGAGCGTAGTAGGGAGATACGAC
>CAZISK010000925.1:0-3543 GCA_964541355.1 uncultured Candidatus Obscuribacterales bacterium | reverse complement strand
TTCTGGGAGTTTGTCGATGCAATGAGATCAATACATCGGTAGAACCCGACCCCGCTATTCTGATGTGCAACGCCTGTGGCAAGCAGATCAATCAGAGGCGCGCAGGCAGCCTAACGCAATGGATCTTCAGGACGGGAAATTGCAGCTGCACGAATCCACAACCGCGCACCGCAGCGCCTTCACGAATCGTGACGCCCGATCAGACTTTGGAAAAGCCGGTCGAAACCGAATCTGCCGAGTTACCACTACCGGCTGACAGCTTTCCCCTCGCTCGATACAAACCTCTTTCGCTCTTGGGTTCCGGAGCATCCGGAGACGTATATCTTGCTGCCGATCGCAAGTTGAACAGGTCGGTCGCGGTGAAGATTCTGCATAGATTGACGCCGATACAGCTCATGGCCTTTCAAGCGGAAGCAAGGACGACCAGCAAACTAAATCATTCCGGTGCAATTCAAATATTGGATTTCGGACCGACAGAAACCGGTGCACCATATATGGTGCTAGAGTATATCAAAAACGCGATGAGCCTCGAGCAATATATAAAAAAAAATGGCGCCCTTTCGATAGAAATGGCCACAGCTGTTTTTACCAGCATAAGCTCCACTCTTGTGCACGCGCACGAAAATGGCATATTTCATCGAGACATTAAACCATCCAACATCCTGCTTGCAACGCTGGAATCCGGAGCGGTACAGGTCAAGCTGATCGACTTCGGCATAGCTCTAGTCAATCGTGAGAATCAGGAGTCTACACTGTTTCGAGGCAACAGCATCGTCGGCACCCCGCGTTATATGTCACCAGAACAGGTGCTCGGACAACCGTACGATGCCCGCTCCGAGGTCTACTCAGTAGCGTGCGTTTTCTTCGAGGCTCTTACGGGGTCGCCACCATTCACGGGAGAGTCAGCCGTCGACATCATGTCGGCGCAGCTTAATCAATCGGCACCAGCGCTTCGCTCTTCGATGTCCACGCCCGTCCCGAGAGAGCTCGAGCTGTTAATTGCGCGGGCCTTAGCAAAGAATCCCGAAGATCGTCCGCAAACAGCAACTGAGCTGGAAAGAAAATTGATCGCTATTCAATCAACGCTTCAACATGAAGATGTCGAGCTCGAAATCATGGGAAGTGAAACTAAGGGCGGTGCCATTCCATCAGCGAGACGAATCAGACAGTTTCTTTTCTTGCTACCACTTGCGATACTAATTGTGGTGACATCCTGGACGTATTTTAGACCGGCTGTCCAACAACCAATAAAAGTGCCGACGGCGGCTAAAGGTCAGCAATTTGCGCCTCCGCCCGCAGAACTGACCAGATTGGAGTCGCAGTTCCTGGAGAGCCGCACGCTTGAGATACGCGACAAGCATCCTATAAGTCCGTCGGATCTGAGACTCGACCAACCGTACGACCGAGTGACAATCTCGAACTGCTCAATCGAGAATCCGACCGTTCTGGAGATGATTGGCGCAATTCCCATTATTGAATACATAAAGCTTGACCATTGCACGGGGCTTACCGCTGACGCACTGAACAGCTTAGCGAAAGGATTGTTGAAGACGAACCGAAAAGGCTCCGCCAGAGGTTATTGGTTGGACTTCTCGTATTCAGATTTGGACGACGGCAGCCTCGAGCATCTGGTCAAGCTTCCAAAGCTTCGCGCCATTGTGTTCGAAGGCACATTGGTAAGCAACAAAGGCTTTAGAACGCTGCGTAATATGTCGAAGATTAGAGCAATAGACGTCAGCAATACAGCCATTGCAGACGATGGCATTCAAGCGCTCGAAAAAATGCCTATTCTGATTCTCTTGAGAGCGCAAAACTGTCCTAAACTCACGAAGAAATTGGATCCTGTACTACTGGATAGAATTGTGGTCGTCAAAGACGAGTTCAAGTTCGGGCAAAACATCGAGCTATTCATGAATCAACTTGCAGCGACGAAAGGCAGTATCTACGCGCAGTTCGAATTGGGCACCAGATATCATACCGGTTTTGGTATCGAGCAGGACTATGTCGAGGCCATGAAGTGGTATCGTAAAGCTGCCCTAAGCGGCAATTCTTCGGCAGCAATCAATATCGGTAGTATGTATGCAAAAGGCGAAGGTGTCGAAAAGGACGGAAAGGAGTCCCTGAAATGGCTCCTTCTTGCAGCGCAGAAAGGACATCCCACAGCCCAGAGCAATATTGGTCTCCTGTACCTGAAAGGAATTGGAGTCGAGAAGGATCCGCTTTTAGCATTGTCCTGGTTTTCGAAGGCAGCCGCCAGCGGCAATGCACTGGCACAATGCAATCTAGGAATGATGTATGAAAATGGTCTAGGTCAGAATAGAGATTATGTAAAAGCAGCAGAGTGGTATTCCAAAGCAGCAAAACAGAACGAGGACAACGCCTTATGCGGTCTCGGATTTCTCTACGCTAATGGGCGCGGTGTACCGAAAGACACAAAGAAAGCGCTGACCTACTTCAAGCAGAGCGCACTCAATGGCTTTGCGCGAGGGCAATTGCTTCTCGGCAGCATGTACTATCTGGGAAGCGGCGTGGATCAGGATCTGGAAAGAGGGATCTACTGGATCAGACTAGCAGCACAACAGGGAGAACCAACTGCACAGTTGGTTCTGGCATCCGCATACCACCATGGAAAGGGCGTTCCTGTGGATCGAAAACTAGCCATCGACTGGTGTCGAAAGGCAGCCGAACAAGGTCTGGACGACGCCGTCAAGACGTTGAAAAGATACGAAGCGGATGAAACACTAAAGTAAACCACCATGTCACAGGTTTTCCTGTGAATCGAAAAACAGCTCCAGCCATACAGCTCATGACAAACAGGTCGCCGCCGGACGAAAGGGTGGAAAAGCTAAAGCCGCAGCGAGAAAAAAATCAACCACCTGAAATCTACGCGAGCTTTCGACTTGGGAACAACCAGTTCATAGCCACGAATATTCCAGGGATGGCAAGAAGAGGAAACCAGGCCTGGTATACAAGCGGTAATCCGCTGAGAATCACAAGCCACCCGGTACATACAGGGTGCTGCCTGAGGAACGAGAAGCGCGTAGGCGGGACGTGCGAATTCGACTTTGGCACCATATCCGGTGACTCATCTGAAACCGGCAGGCCAATATTGGAATCGACGAACAGCCCCCTGATGGCAATGTAGAGTCCAGCTACAGTCACACCCAGACCGAAGCTGCGAAGCAGCTCTTCGCTTACCGGATCTAATATGATGACACCGAGCCTCAAGCGCTGGCAGAGTACAGCACACTTTACGAAGAGAACTAGATATAGGAGCATCGCCAGGACAATGGTGCGAATCTTGGACTCCTCGGACCACAGCCTGAATCTCCTCTTTTTCGGTCCGCCGGCAAGGCTTTCTTCGATTGGCGGTTCGGTAAGCACCTCATCTACTACTACATTGGGTTTTGAATCCAATTGCTGTGCTAGCGTACGAGATGCGCCGTCGAGCGATTTTTTCAGCACTTCACCTTCAGTTAATTCCGGCTCCGCTGTGGAACCGAGCGGCGGTTGAGAATACGATTTCGCCTCGATCGATTCATT
>CAZISK010000924.1:0-3545 GCA_964541355.1 uncultured Candidatus Obscuribacterales bacterium | reverse complement strand
CAGTAGTTGATAGTACCGAGATCTGGTCCAACAACGGACATGGCAACTGGACTCGGCTTCGAAGTTTCGACGACCAGATTTCAACTATGGCTTCCTCTGATGGAAAAGTTTTTGCTGCCACCGTGGAACCGGCCCTGCTACGCATCACGATTGACGGCAGTATTGAACGACTCAACGGGTTTGATACAATCGAAGGAAGATCGGAATGGTTCGGACAAGGACCACCGCTACATATTCGCTCGGTGACAGTCACGGCAGATGGTGGCGCGATCATGACAGCTGTTCACGTTGGTGGCATTCCCCGGTCGACGGACGGCGGAGAATCATGGCAGCCGACGATTCCGATCCATCATGATGTTCACGAAGTCAGAGCTCACCGTTTCTTACCCAACATTGTCGCGGCTGCCACTGCATACGGTTTATGCGTGAGCCAAGATGCCGGTGCCAATTGGACAACGTTCTCTGAGGGTCTGGAGGTTACTCATGGACTCGCAATTGCAATCCTTGACGACGAAGTAATCTTCAGCGTTCAGGAGGCCCCTTTCGCCCCGCGCAGTCAGATATGGCGCTGGAAAATTGGCGCCATTACAATCGAGCAAGTTCTCGATGGACTTCCCCAATGGCTAGACGGCAAAGTCGACTCCTGTCAGATCGGAACTGGCTCCGGCCGCGCAGCCGTCATCGATGGTGGAGGCAATCTCTGGCTCTCGAACAACAACTCTCGCGGTTGGCAATGCATAGCCACTGAAGTTCCTTACCCATTCGGCGTTCATGTGATGTGAAGCACAATTATCGTGCGCTCCTTGTCAGTTTTAGTTTTCTTCTAGCAAACTAATAATCTCCTCTTCGCCACGTGCCTTTGCAAGAGACAACGGAGTATGTCCTTGTGCATCGCAGTTAACATCAGCACCGTGCTGCAACAGCTGCTTGACCATATCCTTCAAGCCCATCTCCGCCGCCTTGTGCAAGGAGCCATATCCTCGATTGTCGGTTGCGTTCACGTCCGCACCTTTACTCAAAAGATATTCAGTCGCATGCCGTTTGTTGGCTTCAACAGCAGTCATCAAAGGAGTGGCTCCCTCGTCCGAACGAACATCGACGGGAGAACCATTTGCAACGAGCAACTCGAGCATGCCAACATCGGGTGTTACTAGAGCCCAATGCAACGGTGCGCGACCATCTTGCGCTAATGATGCGACATCGATCCCTTGTCCAAGCAGCTGGAGCACCAAGTCACGATTGTTTTTCGCGACCGCGATATGAAGTACTGAATTGCTTCTGAGCGAAGGGCATTCGGGAAACAGTATATCTTTTGAACTGGTGGCAAACTGCACCATCGAGCCGTACAGAGAAAAACAGCTTAGAGCAGCGACCTTTGGTTCGTTCATTAGATTCTCATCGAGCGGAGCTGGAACTATCTGATTCAAAGCATGACTGCGGACAAGAAAGTCCAGCACCCGTGTATCCTCATCAACGTCACCTGTTTCGGAAAAGGATCCTTCAAATGAATCAATTTCTATATGGTCGTCTTTCTGCACCGTATTCGCCAACATGATCACGGCTCGTTGCCAGGTTCGGACAACGATAATCTTGCCTTCATAAAAAAACAAAGCCCATTTATGTTCCATCGCTTTGGGAGAAAAGAGAGAGCCATCAAGGAGCTTTCCGTCTGTTACATATGACAGGGAGCACGATGCCGTGTTTTTTGTAGTTGGACCAGCACCAATGAATGCTCTGCCATCGTTTCCCATTAAAGAGGTTAGGTTGGTGGCACACTCAACGTTTTGACTCGTCGAATGCATCGTTAGAGTGAATGGCCTCAAGTCCAGCACTGGAACCTTCCAGGGATTCTGATCCTCCGGAACCAGCACAATATCAGGGAAGTCGTCTAAGGAAGCGCTGCTTCCTTTTTGCGATTGGTGCGGATTCTCTTTTGGTTGTTTACCAAACAAACTCTTAAATCCATCCCACACTCGCTGTACCTCGGCGTCGAATTGTCATGGCGAAAGCAGATGGCTACTTACACCGTATTTCAGATCTTACCCGTCAGATGCGGAAAACGTCACCCTTGAGAAAATGTACGGATTTAACATTGTGCTTAGCAAGACATGTACGTTGCTCGTACTCGGAAGAATCAGCAGAGACTTTTTACTGATGACCGTAGTTATCCTACATATCGAGCGCTGGCCGAATACACCGTCGAAAAACTGAACGGAGGCTGCCGCTTCATTTTTCGACATCAGCTATCATCGATCAAGAGTGTTCCAGAACACCTGCAACACCGCGAACATTCTTGTGAGTTTGGTCTGTGGAGGGAACGACCTGACTAGCGCGACAGATGTGATCGACCATTGGCTTATGGAAGGCTGGCATAATGCGCAAGAGACTGATGTTGATGCCGTTACGAAATCTATCAATACGTTGTATGCTCGCCACAGCTTCCCACCGCCATACATCATCTGGTGCGACAGTCCATTGCAACTGATGATCATGCCATTCTTGATGAACCTGGCTTGTCTGTCCTCGCCGGGGTTTCAACATCAGTCGAACGGTCGCGCTTTTTTGGATGCGGTGCGAGCACAGATAGACTACTTGAACAAACCGTTTTGGCAGCAGGCAGCCCAGTCCGTTAGAAACTATCTGACTCTCGAAGTTGAACAACTTACGGGAGCTGGAAGACTACTATAGTTTCTGTTCAGGTGCCTTCATGTATGTCCTTGAACCGGAAATCGTCTATGCCTGCAAAAATCCAACAGTGCGGCTCGACGATGAACTCCGGTTTCACTCCGTAGATCAAGCAGCCATCAAGTTTCCAGATGGTTGCAAGTTTTACGCCTGGCACGGCGTTCCAGTTGCAATGATAAAGCAGCCGTTATTGTTCACAAAATCTTTGTTCCGGAACTCCCATCTTCGAAGTATCATGATCGAGCAGTATGGTCGTTTGAAGTTCTTGGTCGACTCCAATTCCCAAGTTATCGCGCGCGACTCGCTAGGCGCTCTGTATAGAACTACAGAACCCGGAGCGAGAGAGCCGAGTGTAACAGTCGAGGTCACCAACTCAACGCCCAAGCCTGATGGATTTTACAAAACATATTTCTTACGCGTGCCACCTACCGTCACGACACCACGCGAGGGTATCGCATGGACGTTCGAGATGACTGCTCAACAATATGACCCTACGATTGAAACCTAGCGCGAATCGACCGTGACGTGGAGATACGTTGAAGGCGTAACATCGATCCATAACTGCGGTGCCCCGCCTGGAATTGTCCTATCCCCACAACAGTAGATAGACAGGGCGTAGACCAATATCTATCCGCCATTTTCTGTTCAAACAACGATGAACAAAAGACAGCAGAAGCGGTAATCGCTTAGGTTACGGCGAGCGAAAGCTTCAAAGCAAAATCGCCACCCTCAATTCTTCTGAAGACCGCCATCTTGACTACTTCAAAGATCGTGGCTGCGCGGCGGTCACGTCAACGACGTTAGCGTGAGAAACAGGCGGTCACTGGCTGACAGCAACGCGTGCTCGCGCCATTGGTAAG
>CAZISK010000923.1:0-3557 GCA_964541355.1 uncultured Candidatus Obscuribacterales bacterium | reverse complement strand
TTGTCGGTGAGCGCGGCATGGTCCATTACTTGCAGGAGGATGTTGAAAAGATCCGGGTGAGCCTTTTCGATTTCATCTAGAAGCAGCACACAGTGCGGTGTCTTGTTGATTGCATCTGTGAGTAACCCACCTTGATCGAAACCGACATAGCCGGGAGGGGCACCAATCAATCTTGATACGGTGTGCTTCTCCATGTATTCACTCATATCGAAGCGCAGGAATTTCACACCTAGCGTGTTGGCAAGCTGCTTGGCGAGCTCTGTTTTGCCGACTCCGGTTGGTCCGGAGAATAGATAACAGCCGACAGGTTTGGTCGGATTCCCCAACCCGGCGCGGGACAGTTTGATAGCTTTCACGACCTGTTCGATTGCGTGATCCTGACCGTAGATCATTGCCTTGAGCTCGATCTCCATGCTGAGCAATCGCGCCTTGTCCGAGCCGGAGACTGATTTCGTCGGAATCTTCGCGATGCTCGCCACCACTGCTTCTATATCATCGGTAGTGATTTCACGCGAAGAGCGCTCCTCTTCAGGGATAAGCTTGACAGCTGCACCGACTTCGTCGATAACATCTATCGCTTTGTCCGGAAGGAACTTGTCGTTAATATGTTTGCTCGCCAGATGGGCCGCCAGCTCAAGCACTTCATCTGCGTAGGTGACGCCGTGATGCTGTTCATAATACGGTTTTAGCCCTTTCAGGATCTTGATCGTGTCTGGTATGTTGGGCTCGCCGATATCGATTTTCTCGAAGCGCCTCGCCAGCGCTTTGTCATGCTCGAACGATTGCTTATACTCAGGATAAGTAGTCGATCCGATGCAACGCAGCTCTCCGCTTTGCAGCGCAGGTTTGAGCAAGTTGGATGCGTCCATTACACTGCCGGTTGTGGAGCCCGCGCCGACGATTGTGTGGATTTCGTCGATGACGAGGATGACGCCGGGCTTCTCTTTGAGCGCCTTGATGACCGCTTTCAGCCGCTCTTCGAACTGACCGCGATACTTGGTGCCGGCTATGAGCGAGCCCATGTCGAGCGCGTACATCTCGACTCCCGACAGCGCCTTCGGCACTTCGTCATTGAATATCTTCAGGGCTAAACCTTCTGCAATAGCGGTTTTTCCGACACCTGGGTCACCAACATAAATCGGATTATTTTTCCGTCTGCGGCATAGAACTTGAATTGTACGCTTAATCTCGCGCTCTCTTCCGATCAATGGATCGATCTTTCCTTCGCTCGCTCTTTTGATCAGGTCTACGGTAAAGGCATCCAATGGATCCTTCAGCGCTTTGCCATCGTCGCGGCTGCCAGGGTCAAATCCGCCTATCTCCTCTTCCTCATCATCGCTTGGAGTGATCTTCGAGATACCGTGCGAAATAAAGTTGAGAACGTCGAGCCTGGTAATACCTTGTTTTTCCAGAAGATATACGGCGTGAGAGCGGCGCTCTTCGAACATGGCGGCAAGCACGTTGCCTGAGTCTATAGTGGTCTGACCGGAGGCATGGGCCTGCATGATGGCTCTGCGCAAGACGCGCTCGTAAGCTGCCGTCTGGGCGAGGGTGTAGTCCATGCCGTCAGGAACGCGCTCGAATGCGTCATTGAGGAACTGCTCCAGCTCCTGCCGCAAAAGCTTGATGTCTCCGCCGCAGTTGATGATTACCTCGGAGCCTGTTTTCTCCTCCGTTAAGGCGTAAAGGAGGTGCTCCAGCGTTAAATATTCATGTCTGCGATTGAAGGCGTCCTCAGCCGCTTTAGTAATTGTCTTTTGAAGTTCTGCCGTTAACATAGATCGCTCTGTGGTCGCTAACTGTATCTAGTTCTACCACTATTCGGTTTATTCTTCCTCAACCGTGCAAAGAAGCGGGAAATTATTATCTCTGGCGAGCTCAATTACCCGATTGGCTTTGGCTTCCGCGATTTCAAATGTGTAAACACCGGCCACCCCAATACCTTGTTGATGGACATTAAGCATTATCCGAACTGCCTCGGCATCCTGTTTTAGAAAAACCACCTTTAAAACCAGGATGACGAACTCCATGGTCGTGTAGTCGTCGTTGTGCAAGAGCACCTTGTATAACGGCGGCTTTTTGACCTTCTTTTTGGTCTCGGTGATTACACCGTGCTCGTGCTCGTGCTCGTCCTCGTGATCCCAATCCGACATCGACAACCTTCAGCGATTTTTGCCTCAAATCACTATTCATTTTACCTGGGACAGCCCCTGTGGATTTAATTAAACTGGTATTTTGGGCATTTTGCCGTCGATTGTTTAAGCTGTCCTTAGCCTTTCGATCTCTTGACCTCGTTCGAGCTGTCCGGTGGCATTTGTTGTTTCAGTGTTTCGGGCAACGATTCCGGATTAGCCGGGATGCTAAGCGGCATCAGATCGGCGCCGTTCCACTTGCTCTTCAGGCTCTTTCGGAAGCTAAATGCGTCGGCCAGGCGTGTATTTGCACCATTTTTCATTAAGCCTTCAATCAGTTTTTTTGTAAAAACACCGTTGGCACCTCTTTTCGATTCCCATGATCTTTCACCCGGTTCGCTCGAGCAGATAACCAGTTGGCCGCCTCCCTGCGCAATCGCTTCGGCGTCGAAGTTGGATGCTCTCGCCATTACCTTGGCACCAAGTGTAGTAGCGCCGCTGTGACATGCGTCGAGGACGAGTAGAATTCTTTCGGATTTGATGCGATCTTTCAAGGTGCTCATGATTGCCTGCATTGAAACGCCGGATGCGAAAAGTTCGTCGATCGAACTATCGTATGCCGCGCCAGCCGGGACGAGCGCATCAATCGAGACTGTGTAGGGAGCACCGGGTGCCACCGTATTTGGTGTGACAAGTTGGGCGTTGAGATAGTCGACGGCACCCCACGAGATGGAGTCGGTGTCGTCCAGTAAAACCTGAGCAGTAATCGCTCTAGAGAAGTCGGATCAGGCTGGCGCAAGAGGTCGTGCCGGCAGGTTCGCATGTCGCCTACCGGCATCATTTGCGTCGAGCCGACGATATTGGTCACCTCGTCAACCGCGGCGTAGTTGCCGTGAACGGTTATCGACTCGATCTCGAGATAGTTTTTGGCAGTCGGATAAATCTGCCAGGATCTTGCAGCAGCATCGACGATCTGTGCATAATCGAAACCATCTGCCGAGTAGAACTTCGGCGCAATGATGCGCTTGAGATGCGGGATATCGTGAGCGTTCCAGCAGTTAGCGAAATCTTGAAAGAACAGCCTGACGTCATAATCAAAATCGGACGGCGGGGCGAGCTCGTGGAAGAGGTAAGTTTGGAGTAGAGTTGAGCATGGCGTGCCTTGACCTCTGCCGATCCGGGTGTGAGCCCGAGCGCTTGCCCGTAATTGACGAATGCTGCGAGATCCTTGCCTTCCTGTTCGAGCGCTCGTGCGCCGGCCAGATATCCCATGGAAACATTTCCGGCTCCAAGTGCTTTGGGCAAAGGTAGAGCTGCTAGAACAACAACAAGGCTTATTGTTCTAGTACCTTACAAGTTCGCGATTGAAGAGAGCTGAGCATGGCAGTTCGGACGCCGATCGAATGCTAGCCAAACCGATCATGT
>CAZISK010000922.1:0-3558 GCA_964541355.1 uncultured Candidatus Obscuribacterales bacterium | reverse complement strand
CTGGTGCAAACAGTATTCATTCTCCTATCTCGATGAGCTGAAGAAAGAGCAATCCACGCTGGCGAGCCAGTTACAAGATGTTCAAGCAAAACTGAATACCGTAGAAAGCAAAATCGCATCAGTCGAGCAGCTCAAGTGCGCATTGTTGTCCGGTGAAGGAGATGCGTTAAAAGAGGCTTGTGGTCTAGTTCTTGCTAGACTGGGCTGGTCGGTCAATCACGGCAGCACACAAAATGAAGTATTGCTTCTCAATGTCGATCAGCCGGAAGCGCTCGTCCGAATCGTACGTAGTGAAGCACACTGCGACAGATCCGAAGTAGCTCAGGTATCCGGGGCAGCGATCGCTTTCTGGGAAAAGCACGACGTCGAGCCGAAGGGATTGTTGATTGCATGCACATGGGCAAGTGTCAGCCCGCAAGCAAGAACACAGCGGGACTTCGAAGATGCCGTCGCTGAGTTTGCACGCAAGAAGAATCTTTGCCTGATGACCACACTCCAGTTAATCGGAATCTATCGCGATCTCGAACTCGGTATCATGACAGCCGACACGGTCAGAAAGCAGATGCTTGACACCAACGGGTGCCTGACGGGCTACACTATTGAAGCGGCGAATATGGTCGGAGCCAGAGCATAAACGAGACTGAGACAATAACAACAGGAGGTCCTCATTAGCAAAGGTGACGACGCTACCGACAGTATTGATTTCTGGTGCATCAGAGGAGCTCACTTCCAGGATCGAACAGTTGATTCGAAGCCAGGCTGAGCTCTCCTTCGTGTCAAGCGTCACACCGGACCAGGCACCATCAGAGGAGATCAAAGCAAAATTGATTTGGGTTGAGCTGGAGTCAGATCCGCTCGGCAATTTGTCCGTGCTGGAGACACTAATCAAATCTCACCCCAACACCTTTTTTGTGGTAAGCAAAGAGGACCTGGAGCCGGAGCTCGTTAAAAAAGCGATGCAGATCGGAGCTCTCGATTTCCTCGATCATAAAGGCTGGGCCGCCCAAATTAGAAGCGTCGTCCGCCGCGTCATGGCGAAGGAGTTCGGATCCAAGCCAGCAGCAGGAACTCCGGGTAGATCCACACCCGGCACCAACTGGAACCAGCTCAACAGCTTGAAGATTCAGTCCACAAGCTCCAATTTCCGTCGCGTCGATGCCACCAGAACCATGCCGGCAGCTAACCGGCAGCCATCAGAAGCGGAGCGCGAGCTGGCGCCGCTCACGGAAGAGCAGGAGGAGCCAGCTGCCGAATCGCTGCAGGAAGTCGTCACCGATACATACTCTACCGAAGAGATTCAAGTGTCCGAATACCCAGAGGAGCAGTACTCTGAAGAATTTCAGACCTATGCCGAAGGCGTGGAAGGCTACGGTGAAGAAGAGCTCCAATATTACTACGCGGAAGACGGTCAGCTTCTTTATTACACGGAAGATGGTCAGGCCTATACAGAAGACGGACAGGCCTACAACGGTCTGGTCTACGCACAGGATGGACAGGTCTACGGTCCGGATGGACAGCTCTATACTGGAGAAGGATACAGCGAAGAAGGCTACGCCGCAGAAGAAGAAGGTCACGCTGCAGACGCAGGTTATGTCGGCGAAGAAGGCTATGCAGCAGAAGAAAGTTACCAGGAAGCAGGCGCAGAAGTAGCCGAAGCCGACCAACCGGGTTACGCAGAACTTTCCCAGGGCTACAGCGAAGACGAGCAGGGCTACACGACAGACAGCCCGACGGCAGAGGAAAGCTTTCCCCAGGAAGAATATCAGGGCTCATATGGCGAGGAATCGCCATTAGGAGCCAGTGGTGAATTCAGTGCACATCACCGGCGCATGCTTGAAGAATCCGGTGAATTTCCTGCAGCCCAGGATCCGGAACACGAAGCCCCGCTTGAGCAATCGTTACTACCGCAAAAGCGCGATGACGATACTGCCGGTAGTACTACTACTATCGAGCCCGATTCCAGTGCCGACGCTGCATCGCCCGTTAAAGCCCGCTGGGATGAATTGGACTCGATAATATCCACACCCAAAAGTGAAGAGAAAAAAGAGACCAACAAGTGGGCCGATCTCGATGCCATCGCAACGACGCCGAAAGCCGATAAAGAGCCGGCCAAACAAATCGGTAAGTGGGGTGAACTTGATGCATTGAGCAAACCGGCAGCGCCCGCCAGGAGCAAAGAGCCAACGACAGGTAGTAAATGGGGCGATCTGGATGCGATCACCGCTTCCGGCAAGCCGACTCAAGAAGACATTGGTAGCACCTGGACCGAGTCAGAGGAGATAGGAGGAAGCGAGGTCTCTGTCGAGATCGGCATTCAGTCCTCCTCCAACTGGAGCGAACTTGGCGAAATTACAGCTTCAAGCGTTACGAGCACCACTCCGGCAACCAAATGGGGAGACCTTGATTCAACTATTGGAGCGCCGCCAAGCCCTTCCGAAGAGCCCGCCGAAAGAAAACCTGCCGGCAAATGGGGCGAGCTTGACGCTATTGGATCGGCCAGCGCAAAAACATCTTTCCCAAAAGGAGAGCAACCCCAAGGGGCACAACGAAAGGCACCCGGGAAGTGGGGCGAGCTTGACTCAATTCAGGCAAAGTCGCCCGACCCTCCATCGGGAACCATCAGTAAATTTACTCGTAAAACCCAAAACATCGAACTGCCTCAAAAGCCGGAAGCGGAGCAACCAGACCTGAAGAAATCGGACCTCGACTCGATCCAAACCCCGAAGGTGGTCGGCCCGGTCCTTGGACCGGAGGAATCGAAATGGGGCAACCTGGACAAGATTCCCACTCCGGGCAAAAAAGCTGCTGAACCGTGGGTAGCCGACCTGGAGTCAATCCCGACGCCGGCGCCAAAGACAGGGCCGACATTGGTCGAAGGTGCATTGCCTGTCAGAACGGCACAATCCAAAGAAGCATCCAAGTGGAAGATGGGCATGTCTACGGACATGTCGACGGGCGCTCGCGAAGTGGGCGCCATGAGGGACAAGTTGAAAGACTCCGTTCCCCCCATCAAAGTTAGTTGGGGGAAGCTCAACTGGGTGGTGGCAGTAGTAGTATTAGCCTCGCAGCTCTACCTGGTCTTCAACTTCTGCAACTATCCATCACCACCAGTTGAAGTCTCCATGGGTCGCTGAAGAATGTATCGCGATTGTCACCATATCTGGTGACAAGTCAGCGGTCACCCAGTTGATCGATTTTCGCCGCCAGAATAAAATCGCTCTCGGTCAGACCATCGACCTTGTGAGTCCAAAGATCTATCCGGAGTTCGCCCCAGCGCACCAAAAGATCAGGATGATGACCTTCGCTCTCGGCAATAACAGCGATCTTGTTGGCCAGCTCCATCGCGCCTTTGAAATCATCGAATTTATAGGATTTGACCAATCGCCGATCTTCACCGCATGTCCAGTTCCGAAGCTCCTTGAATAGAGGGGCTATCTCATCCTTCGTAAGTGGCGGCACACCACCACGACAGGGAACGCAATTTTTTTCAGCAAGACCCACTACATCAACCTCGTTTAAATTGCTGTTTCAGACATCAACCGGAATCACTTCGTCTCC
>CAZISK010000921.1:0-3560 GCA_964541355.1 uncultured Candidatus Obscuribacterales bacterium | reverse complement strand
AATAGCCTGCCCCTCTGTCTTCCGGCAAGCTCAGCCCGTTTCTAAGGGCCTTGGCGATGAACTTGGCACCATTGGTGCTGCCTTCCAAAACATAAAGATATCCGAGCAACCCTGCCGGCCAAGCGTTCGCCGTTTCATTCATTGAATCGATAAGCGCCCTGGTCGCGTTCAACGGAAGCGCTTCTCGAGATTGATCAAGAAATTCCAGATCATTGACCAAACAGGTCAGATCGAGATGATAATCCTGAACTACTCGGGAAAGCGCTTCGTTACTGACTTTTTTCTGTTCGAGCAAATCTTTGATCGTCTTATGCATTAGATAAATCTGCTGCAGATACCGGCCCAGATCCTCTCTGGTAACCTGACCCGCTCCGAGTTGATGTTGAAACTGATTTGCTTCAGCGGAGGTGTGGAGTTCGGCTGTTGATTCCCTGAGCAGGTCCATAACCGCACTGGTCATGATTACTAATCCTCCCTGTAGGATGCTCTTTCGAGTCGATCTCTGATTCCGGACCAAGAGTCGTCTTCAGGTACTCTTTCCACAATGATTCGATCGCAGTTCAAGCTGTCGAGATTGCGAAGATTAGTATACAGGCTCCGGGCATAGCTTTCTGGATCATCGGCAGCGACAATCCAATGTTTTTCACCACGGTAAGGTTGTTGGAACGAGAGGACAGCCGCTTCCAACGAATCCTGTTTCATCTCTAGAACCAGAGGCTCGATCTGGTCCCTGGCTGCCAGTTGCAATGGCGTTGATGGCGAATAGTGGCTTTTCAGAGTACCGGGCGCTCTGACGCCAGTGGGAGTTGTCGAAAATGTAACATCGCCTGCAATCTCAGCGAGCCTTTCCTGGCTCACCATGCCGGGTCGAAGAATGCGCGGAATGTCCGCCGTCAGATCGATAATCGTAGACTCTATGCCGACATCACAGAATCCACCATCCAGGATGTAGGCGACCTGATCGCCAAATTCATTGGCCACAGCCGTTGCAGAGGTTGGGCTTAGACGTCCGAATTTGTTGGCCGAAGGAGCTGCCAGTCCGCCGCCGAACGCCTCAAGTAATGCGAGCGTAAGCTCATGACGCGGGATTCTGATTGCAACTGTATCCTGACCGCCCGTGATCTGAGCGAGCACGTGCGGCTGCTTGCGAAAGATCATGGTGATCGGTCCGGGCCAAAAGTGGTGCGCCAACCTTTCGGCCAGAGGCGGGACCTGGCTCGCCCAGTCCGAAATCTGGTCAAAAGATCGTAAGTGAACTATAACCGGGTGATTGCCTGGTCTCCCTTTTAGCGCGTATAGCACCTGCAAGGCCTTAAGATTGGAAGCGTCTGCTCCCAAGCCGTAAACGGTCTCTGTGGGAATCGCCACCAGACGGCCTTCCTTTAGTAGACGTGCAGCTCTGTTTATGTCTTGTCCGATTTGAGTCATGCTTTGTTGTTTTATAACTGAGCAACATAGCGAATTTTGGTTAATCAGAATTCTAATCTGATTGATGGGAAACTTAGAGTAGTTTACTGTTTATGTAAAGAGTCTCGGAGGGCATACTTTCATAAGATCTTAGCCCTTTACCTGAAAAAGCTGCTGCTATGTCTAAAAAACCGCTTTACGACAACTCCGAAGAAAAATGCGAGATGTGGTTTCGCACAACGACTGTCAGCCAAGGCATCCACGTAGGCGATTCGTTGGATGAGGTCAAACTGTTCGCGTTTGAATGTTTCGACCGACTCGACCACAATAATAACGGTTTCCTCAGTAGAGCTGAGTTGATGAAAGCGGTGATAGACGAGCGCTGGGGCATCCGGGAACGTTCGTACATTTGCTTTTTGCTACGTCGGCTTGATGACATATCCGAGTCTTACTCGGAGGAGTGGCGTTGCGCTCAGACTGATGGCGTCTCAAGAGCCGACATTCAGGAGTATTTCAACCTTATTTGCGGCAGATTGGGATTGCAAAAACGCCCTGCCGGATAGTACCGAATACGGTATTAACCAGCAAAACCTATGCATTCTCTGCTGCTTAATGCTCGCCCTTACCAGGACGTTGGTTTATGCCATCTCAGCGAAGGGAATAAACGATTGGAGTGTCACAGGCGCAGACGATGCTAAGAAACCCAAGTACCGCTATGGCGAAGATTCTGCAGAAATTGCCTGCAGCCCCTGGCTTGTCGGAAATTCACCATTTTTTGTCCCAAGCCATGGAAAGGCGCGGGCGCCAAGTCGTAGTAAGCTGGTCTTCACCGGACAAGATCGTCGAGTTCTCGCTCGACATCCAGTGTCCTATAAGAGGCGGCGACACCGAGTGGAAGATGTACAGCGGCAGCGAGAAGACAAGAAAGTTGCTCTGGGAGTATAAGACCTGCGATGTACTTCTGGTCTACAACCTGATCGGCTCCACCGCCGGAGAGGGTAGGCAGCCTGCAAAAGCGGCACGCCCTTCCAAGGTCCAGGGCGGTGAGAACGCGACAAAAGCGCTCGACTCCTACTATCAGCAGGCATCTCAAACGCACGAAATTGATGTAGCTCGGCTTTCACAGCTCGGTTTAAAAGACAACTCCTGGACTCGCGGTAAAACTGAGTCGACAGGAGATCTGTCTCTAGTGCAAATCGGATCGCTATTACAATCGCTTTTGCTCGCTAAAATGACCGGCTGTCTCGAAATCTCAAAAGATGGCGAAGCAGCACGTCTATTCTTTAACGAGGGTGAGCCTCTTTATGCTGAAATAGGAGAGTTCTCGGGCGATGAATGCATCATGGAGATCGTCACCTGGCGCGAAGGCAAGTATGAATTTAAGATAGGACAACGAATCGACAAAAAGAATGTCAGGAACAGCCTGGAAAGCCTTGTTTTAAGAGGAATGAAGCTCAAAGATCAGATCAACTACTTGAAGAACGCTGGTCTGTGGCTCGAATCCATTCTCGAGCACAAACGCGCCGGTATCACGCAAGACGAGTTTGACGCGCGCACCTCAGCAAATGCACCGGTGCAGCAGCCTTTGATGCGAAGCATCTATACGAGTATAGATAGCCAGAGTACATTGGAGCAGATCGTCGGACGTCTGAAGCTCGCGCAAAGTTCATGGGTTCCTGCAATCTGCCATCTCTTGGAACGGGACATGATTTCGTTCAACAGCAACGAAGTACCGAGCGTCGAGGTTTCGGAACAGCTCATTCCGAAGACTATCAACCCGACATTTATTCACTCCGTGATGATGAGCCTTCGCAGACCGGAAACTGGCATGTTTACCTACCCGGCCTTCCTCTATTTTCTTGAGCAGGAGTACTTCCGGGGATATCGCAGCGGTAGTCCGCTGTCAGTCATGATCATGGAAATGAGAGTCATAAAAGGACCTCCCGACTTCAAACGTGAGCCACTAGATGTGGTGGCAGTCGCGGAAGTCTTTCGCCGAATCAGCCAGTTGAAGCGTCATATCGACCTGGTCGCTCATTACGAAACATACGATTACGCGATGATTTTGCCGAACACCAAGAGCGCCGGCGCCAATGTCTTCGCGCAACGTGTAGTCAATGCGCTTCTGAGCACACCGCTTCCTGGAGGGGTAC
>CAZISK010000920.1:0-3563 GCA_964541355.1 uncultured Candidatus Obscuribacterales bacterium | reverse complement strand
TACCATCGAGGGTCGACTGTCCGGTTCCGTATCGGTTATCGAACATGTGCTTGGTCTGGGCATCGTTGACTGCCACCGCCGGGAATGGCAGTTGATTGTCTTTGTGCATTGCAATCAAGCGCGTGATACCAGTGGTCGTCTCTTCAGTGCTGCCAATGACTTCTGCAATTTGAGCTTTTCTGTGCTTGACCAGAGTGACCACGAGATCCGAGCCATCGTCGATGATCAATTGCGGTTTGTGATCGAGCGCAATTTCAATATGCTTGTGATATGTCGGGATATCTTCGCCTTTGATTGCGAATACGCGCATGCCGTATTCCTTGACTAAAGCCGCTGCAGCATCATCCTGCGTGGAGAGCGGATTCGATGCAATGATCAAGCAGTCAGCTCCGCCCGCCTGGAGCGTGCGTGCCAGATTGGCAGTTTCGGTTGTGACGTGAGCGCAGCAGGAAAGCCGAAGGCCTTTGAGCGGCTTTTCTTTTTCGAAGCGCTCTCTGATCAGTTTTAGAACAGGCATGTCACGGTCGGCCCATTCGATGCGCGCTTTGCCTTGTTCGGACAGGCTGGGGTCTTTGATTTCGCAGTCAGGAACGGTTTTATTGGTCACAACATTCACCTCTTCAGTTCATTTCATTAGACGGAATTACCGTCAAAAAGGGGGGAGATCACCACTGATTTCGGATCAGCGCTTAGACACAACGTCTCAGAAGGCACGATAATGTAGTGCCTGCCGAAAAGCTGATCCGAGGCTGAGAGCCCCAATAATCCTCTGTATGTTACCACTGCAAAAGCCTAATGATAGTGATTGCCACCAGCAGTTACCGCAGTTGTTGCAAAGGACGATTAACTTGCAATTGTCAAGCGGAAAGCTTAAAATTTTTAGGCGATTTTTAGGATTCGATAAAAAGCGCGTTTCCAAGGGCATGAATTAATTAGGCGCCCTTAAGCACTTTTGATATTTTGGAAACCAGATGGAAAGCAACGCCACTCTATTTAGTACCGCTACATCGAAGAAACAACTAGTCAGATCATGCTGCGTTTTGATTGCATTGACCGGTACTGTATTGCTTCCGTTAGTTCCAGCCCAAGCAAAATTACTGAATGGGCATGTCGAATCTTTTGATATAGATAGTACTCCACATGATACGGCCAGAGGAATGGCTCCGAGTGTCGATAATGGAGTGCAAGGACTAACTACAGGTGGTGCGCCACGTCCCGATGACGAAGAAGTCGCCGGACCGCCGAGTGCTACGAATAGCGTGCCTACGGCTCAACCGTCCGTACCGGCTCCAGCTGTAGCGTATGGTCGAGCACCGAATGCGGGGCAAGCTGTGCCTCCGCCGAATTCCTTTCCAATCAGTTTCGCCGGCCGCTGGCAGTGTGTGACCAAGGTGGTTGATTCCGCGGTCCAGACAGTCGGAGTCGGAACGGAGCTCGTCAGCGAGGTCCTTTTCGTGGAGCTGAATGATGGTAGAGTTGTCGCGCGATGGGTGCAACCAGGCTGGACCGAGACCCAAGCATCAGCTCTCAGCTGGAGCGCCAGAGAAGCACAAACCGATCGTACGAGCTATTATTTCGGCGAAGGCACCAACGGAGCATGGGCGTCACGGTCGCGTGATCATTTTCTCCAAAACGGCGTCGATCGTCTGGAATGCAAGAGCTATATTGATCAATATATGAACGGCCGGTATCTCGGCCGCTATAGAACGATATCAATTTTGACTCGACTTGGAGCAGTCAACACGATAGCCCGCGGACCTAAAGTCGAGAAGTAGGCGAACCGGTCGAGAAGATGTGCATCCGGCAATCCTATATATAGGATTACAGTGGTGCTTATTTGGTGCCTATCTACTTGCGAACATATCCTACGGAGAAAGTCGCAGCTGTTAGTACTTAGTCCTTCCAGTGTAGCGTGAACGCACGACAACCCTATATATGGAATTGCCGTGGTGCGTATTTGGTGCCTATCTATTTCTGAACATCTCCTATTGGAGAAGGTCTCGGCTGTTCGGACTTTGTTCCTGCTGTGTGATATGAAGGCACGACAACCCTACATGTAGGATTGTCGTGGTGCTTATTTGGTGCTCGATTTTTTTTTCGAGTTATGCTTTCAACGAAATCGGCTCTTTCGCCTTTTCCTTTTTGTCATGTGATGCGAACGCACGTCCACCCTTGTACACTGCCGTGCGTCCGAGATCTCTCTCGATTCTCAAGAGCTGGTTGTACTTGGCTGTTCTCTCGGATCGGCAAGGTGCACCAGTTTTGATCTGGCCCGTGGACATCGCTACCGCCAGATCGGCAATGGTGGCATCCTCGGTTTCACCCGAGCGGTGCGACAGTATGCTTGTATATCCGTTGGCGGTCGCCAGATGGATGGCTTCGATGGTTTCGGTAAGTGTGCCGATCTGGTTCGGCTTGATCAGGATCGAATTTGCAATACCGTTATCGATACCACGCTGCAATCTCTCCGTATTGGTGACGAATAGATCATCACCTACCAGTTGCGTGCGATTGCCAATACGATCGGTGAGCTCTTTCCAACCGGTCCAATCCTCTTCCGCCAGACCATCTTCAATACTGACAATCGGATAATTGTTGATAAGCTTCTCATAAAAGTCGACCATCTCGGTGCTGGTCAACGATCGATTTTCGGTCGCAAGAACATATTTCCCGTTTTCAAAAAATTCCGTCGATGCCGGATCTAAAGCGAGTGCAATGTCTGTTCCTGGCTTCAGTCCTGCCTTTCCGATAGCTTCAACGATCAATTCCAAGGCTGCCTCGTTGGTCTTCAGTGAAGGCGCGAATCCACCTTCGTCACCAACCCCGGTGCTAAGTCCTTTCTTATGGAGCACCGCTTTTAGTGCGTGGTAGATTTCTGCTCCCCACTGAAGCGCTTGCGAGAAGGAGCTTGCACCGATCGGAGCGATCATAAACTCTTGCAGATCGACGCCATCTTGAGCATGTTTGCCACCATTGAGGATATTCATCAATGGAACTGGTAGAACGCAGGCTGATACTCCGCCGACATATCTGAACAGCGGCATTCCAAGCGAGTTTGCAGCGGCCTTGGCGACTGCGAGACTGACACCAAGGATGGCATTAGCTCCGAGCTTGGATTTGTCACTCGTGCCATCCAATCTGAGCAACTCCTTGTCTATAAGAGTTTGCTCCAAAGCGCTAGCGCCTATGAGCGCTTTGCTTATATCATCGTGTATGTGGCGCACCGCGGTTAGCACACCCTTGCCACCATAACGGTTGGGATCTTTGTCGCGCAATTCAACCGCTTCGAAACTACCCGTGGAGGCACCCGACGGAACCGCGGCTCTACCGGCGGCACCATTCGCCAAAACCACAGTTACCTCAACCGTAGGATTGCCGCGCGAATCCAGTACTTCCATCGCCGATATTTCTTCAATATGCGTCATCGGTATCAAGCTCCATCCGTGGTATCACTGTCCATTTTTATCAGGAGAATTCTCGAAAATCGCAAATCTTCTTAGTGCATTTTTTTGCGCTTCAAGTATAATCCTAAAGCACCGGATCACTTTGTCGTTCCCGAAACC
>CAZISK010000919.1:0-3566 GCA_964541355.1 uncultured Candidatus Obscuribacterales bacterium | reverse complement strand
GCTGCAATCGCAAGAGTTGATTCATTGCAAAACCTCTACATACGTGGTAATAAGGGCCAAAGTATCGACTTGAGACCATTGTCCAGGATGGTCGGTCTCAAGACACTTGCGATCGATGGCTACTCTGTTTCCAACCAGGACATTGCCTGGCTTAAGTCATCAAAGCTGGAGCGACTGTTAATGCCGAATATGGGATTAAACGATGACAACATGGGAGTTTTGTCCACCCTTCCTTTGAAGGAACTGGATCTCAGCTTCAGCTATTTCACAGACAGGACTGTATCAATGCTGGCAGGGTTGTCGCCCCTCAAGAAACTCGATCTAACTGGCTGCAGGAATGTCACCGCTGATGGTATTAGGAGATTTAAAAAAGCTCGGCCGGATTGTGAGTTAATCATTCGTTCGGACTATTCGCCCTCTAAAGGACAATACATAGTGCCCACCTTGGACAACATCGCTGATATTCGAAAGAGATTTCCACTGTATTTCGATCAGGAATGAAATCCTCTCAAAAGTGGTCCATCAGATGCCCTCAATCCTTTTGATGAAATGACAAACAACAACACTCCCACCGCTAACCTTGATATGCAAACTGAGTCCTCTCTTTCTGAGTCCAACCCTCAGGAGATTTCTAATCGATACACCATTATTAGCCTCCTGGGGGAGGGGGGCATGGGGAGAGTTTATCAGGCATTTGATTCTGTTTTACTTCGGCATGTTGCGTTGAAGGTACTTCCTTTCAGTAATTACAGTGATGAACAGTTCAGACGGTTCCAGCAGGAGGCGCGGGCAGCCGGCAAATTGCGACATCCAGGAATTGTCATGGCTCTTGATTTTGGAGTGACAGACAGGCGAGAGCCATTTCTAGTAATGGAGTATAAATCAGGTGAAACCCTGGATGTAGTGCTCGAGACCAAAGGACGATTGGAACTTGATGAATTCAAATCTATCTTCAGCCAGATTACCAGAGCCATGATTCATGCACATTCCGAAGGGGTTATCCATCGAGACTTGAAGCCATCGAACATATTAATTTACTCTACCAAAGAGGGGCAAAAGGCATGCTTACTTGATTTCGGCATAGCTAAGATCCTCGAGGATGGCCAGTCTCTAGTGAACACGAAAACCGGTGCCATAATTGGAAGCCCACTTTACATCAGTCCCGAGCAGGTATCCTGCGCCGAATTAGATGGACGGAGCGATGTCTATTCTCTTGGCTGTGTGATGTTTGAGGCGCTGACCGGACGCCCACCTTTCAAGGGTGCAAATGCAATGGAAACAATTCAGATGCACGTGAATGAAGAGCCGCCTAGACTATCCGAAAGGTTTGAAGGAGAAGTGTCAGACGAGCTTGAGCAGCTACTAGCAAAAGCTCTGGCTAAGCTTCCTTCGCAGCGTTACCAGTCAGCACTAGAGCTTCTAGAGAAGCTTGAAAGTCTGGAGCATAGACTAGGCATCGGCAACGATAATGGGGAAGTCGTTGAATCAGCCGTTCCAGAACCAGATGGGGAAGAGCATTCAAAAAAAACAATCATCCGGCTTCTGGGGCTTGTTTGCATAGTCTTTTTAGTGATTACACTTTCGGTAGTTTGTTCGATAGTTCCATTGTCTAAAGAGGTGGCGACAGCTACCGACGAAGAAAAGGCAAAAAAAGAAAACGCAAAAGTTGAATATCTTTATACCGGAAAACACTTTGATGATGTTGTCACTGAAGGGCGGACACTTGAGAAAGAATCGTTAGCGGCGCTTAGGAAACCCAATACTGAAAATCGATATCGAACAGCAACAGCATTCAATCTCCACGGAACTAATGTGTCTGATGCGGATTTGAGGAATTTATCAAAATTTCCAAAAGTTCATGCTTTGAGTCTAAATAATACTATTATCACAGGAAAAGGAGTTTGGCATATAGCTTCAAAGACGCGCGGATTAAGGGTGCTTGGTCTTGAGCATGTAAGAATTGACGATCAAGACCTTGCCGAAATTGGGAAGATCAGAACACTGAATAGGTTATCGGTAGCTTACAATAAAAATCTCACCGACGATGGAATCAAAAACCTGGCTAAATTGCCGAATCTTGTAGAGCTGGATGTAAGAGGTACCAAATTTACGCCAGCGGGACTAAAATTTTTCTGTCAGAAACCCAATTTGACTATTCTTGTTAATGACTGTCAAAGTTTCAACGGTGAGAATCTCAAGGACCTTGCTAAAAGTGCCGGTATAAAAGACGTGAAAATAATTCCCGCTGCGGGAGTCTTGAAGAACTTTGATCCTATTCGAGAGTTATTCAAAGTGAAAGAACGGAATCAGTTTTCATTGAGGAGTAGCCGCAAAACAAGTCATCGATTGACTGGAAGTCGTAATCCTGCGCTGCAAGGTTCGAGTAACGACTGATCCATCATTCGTTGAATACGTTGGGAAATACTGTCAGACAGCTTCTGTCCTGCTCTTCGGAATCCCATCGACCGAGTTACGTCTGTGATGATTTCTTCTTTGGTGCGTCCGTTTGTATCTCTCAGAACCATTGAGATACACTGGTCGAGTTCTTCTGGCGGTATGGTTTCCGTAGAAAATGAATAGCCTTCGACGCTTCGCCTGCACCTTGGAGCAATTGACGCGGGCTCGTCTCTCCAGATAAATTCACCTCTACAGAAAGCCAGTTTGGCTTTCAGCAAAGATATGATGATACCATCAAGTCGGGAGCCGATTCTGTTGCCGACGCGCGAGATTTTCCAATGAGCGGCAACCCGCTTTTTCAATTCATCGACATGAATAGGAGCTTCATGATCCAGTATTCTTTGAATAACTGATTCGACGATCTGATCTTCTACCGCGTTGAAGGCCTGGGAATCACCCATTACTTCGATAGGAGTTATCGAATATGGATCCATGTTTTCAACTGCGGCTGCTGGTGGTGCCGCTGCTGGTAGGTTGGTCGTTGCAGTTTGGACTTCCTTCGCTTCTTGATCCCGCGAGTCCTCTTTCACTGGAGAGAAATCGATGACAGGTTCGGGTTGGGGTTCTTCATTCAGCTTTTGCTTTACCTTGTTGACAAACTCGACGACTCGCGCAATCTGAGTGTCCCGATTGAGGAACCAATCAGTCGACCAAATTCTGATAAGGTGCCAACCAAGCCCCTCCAGCACTTGCTGACGCAGTCGATCTCTGTCGCGAGCAGTGGCTGCGCCATTATAAGTTGCGCCATCGCATTCGATACCAATGAGGAATCGTCCCGGAAACTCTTCATCCAAGACTCCGAAATCAACCTTGTATCCAGCTTGTCCCACCTTCGGTATTAGTCGCAAGCCTTTCTTGGTCAACTCTTCGCAGACGGCTTGTTCAAATGGCGTGTGGATAAGAGTCTTCTGGTCGACTTCTTTTACAACCGAAGTCTGCCTCTCTGCGAAAAATAGAAAGTCCCGTAAAAATTTTGCACCATCGTTGGTGGCGCGCGTCAGATCGATGTCTTCTGCACGCATTGATGAGAATACTCGCATGCGGAGCTTCGAACGAGTCAATATTACGTTCAGTCGTCTCCATCCGTTTTGCCCATTGATCGGGCCAAA
>CAZISK010000918.1:0-3566 GCA_964541355.1 uncultured Candidatus Obscuribacterales bacterium | reverse complement strand
ACGGAGCAGGTCTTCGTGGATAGCAAGGATGGAACTAAAGTGCCTATGTTCATAGTGCACAAAAAGGGAACGGCGCTCAACGGCAACAATCCGATGTATCTGTATGGTTATGGCGGTTTCAATATCGCGCTGCGTCCATCCTTCTCTGTAGCTCTTATTGAGTGGATGGAGATGGGTGGTGTTTTTGCCCAGGCCTGCCTCAGAGGTGGTGGCGAATACGGTGAAAAATGGCATGAAGCTGGAATGAAAAAACAGAAGCAAAATGTCTTCGATGACTTCATCTCTTGCGGAGAATGGCTTGTTAAAAACAAGTACACATCGACCAAGAAGTTGGCGATCGCCGGTGCCAGCAATGGTGGTTTATTAGTGGGCGCCTGTATGACCCAGCGTCCCGATCTCTTCGCGGCTGCATGCCCGACGGTTGGTGTTCTTGATATGCTGCGGTTTCACAAGTTCACCATAGGCTGGGGCTGGGTATCTGATTATGGTAGCGCAGACAACCTGGATGACTTTGCAGTGTTGTATGCCTACTCGCCACTGCACAATATCAAGAAAGGAAAGAGTTATCCGTCGACGTTGTTGATCACCGCCGATCACGATGACCGCGTTGTACCCGCTCACAGCTTTAAGTTCGCCGCGGCGTTGCAGGAGGCGCATCATGGCGAGAATCCAGTCTTGATCAGGATTGAAACAAGCGCTGGTCATGGCGCTGGAAAACCGACAAGCAAAGTCATCGATGAATGGACCGACAAGTTTGCTTTTCTTGTAGACGTCCTCGACTTCGAGAAAGAGGCGGAATCAGGTCTTAAGAGAGAGCAGTAAGAACGAAACGACGCGAAGTCGTATTGGTTCACTACCAGGTCGAAATCGTGGAACCGGAATGAGCTGTCCTTGAGAGCAACCGCGATGACGAGGCTCGCCTGTGCCAGACAGATTCCTCAGCCAAGGTAAGCATTCACTCCGAGACGTTCAAGTCTGACTCCTGGAGATCGTTTGCGGAACATGGTGCAACAAAACAGGTCCGAAAAGTGGCTACACGAGCAGGCTAGGCACGTCCGCTATTAATCATTTACCAGCCAAGAGGTTTCCTCATCGCTGAGGGCGAAAGATCGAGTTCGTGCTCTCGCGAGTTCCCTCCGCATACCGTGCACAGCGGTCGACGCGAAGAGCGCAACCACCGAAGAACCGCTCAGAGAGCGACGCACCACTGCGCCGGCGTCTCGCCGGCATCGAGCATGCTAGAAAACGATCAGGTCGGAGAGAGTGAAACAGTTCCTCATCGCTAAGCTTGCACCTGGGTTTTCAGGGAAAGCCGCTGAGATTACCTGATATCCAGAGCGAGAACCAAGTAAGTCAGATATGGAAATAGTCTTTGCTGCGTACGTTAACAGTACTAGTACATACTCAAGATGACTGATAGGGTCTAGATACGAATTGGCAATCGACTTCTGGATCTGATCTGACCAAAAAAAGCGGACAAACATCCGAATAATGGGATTTATGATAGTCGATTCAATCGATTGGCTGAAATGTTGGTGATGTCACATGCGGTGCTGCACACTCGCCGCTGTGGTTTTTGTCTGCGGGATTCGGTAGTGTGCGGAATTTGCCTCTTTCTCAAACAACAGGTGAAGTATGTGGCAGGTTGTTTTGGCCATCATCGGAGGTGGCCTCATTCTCGTCGGCATCGTCGTCATGGTCGTGTACGGCCGCCCTCCTCGAAACAGCTGGCCGCTTAAGCGGGTAACGCCGAGGACCATTCGTTCGATGCGAAAGCGCGTGGAAAAGCTCAAGGAGCACACTCGCGATGATGTTCAAGAACTGGCGAGTCAGGCGGGCTACCTGATCGGTAAGGCCGCTGCGAAGTTGGACATGGACCGGACTGAGGAGGCGTTAATTCCAGCCAACGCTGCCGTCGCCACTCTTAAATGGGCGGAGAGGGTAGTCGAGCTGGACTCCTGCAGCTCCATCGGCCCTATGGAAATCGCCCCGGGACCTGTGTTCAAGGTTCGGATGTACGACCGCACGTACACGGACGTGTCGCGAAGCCTCATCGGGGGGCTCGAGGCACTGAAGGCTCAAAGAATGGAGGAGGCGCAGTCCGAATTCGGCAACGTCTGGTGTAACATCGGCTTCGGTTTGGTACCGCCGATGGAGGCAAAATTCGTTGCCCTGATGTCCGTCATCTTCATCGTCGTTACCATGTCCGACGACGCGAAGAAGATTGATCCGCAGGATTACGATTCCCTGATCTTAGCCGCGCTGCCCTCGCTACGCGCAAAAGCTTGGATTGGTTGCGAATTTCCTCCCGGTTTCTAAGAGTTCTGATTCCGGTGGGTGTCGCTTCGACAGAAGGATGAGCTTTTGGGTGATCGGAGTTGCTCACCTTTCGGAACGTGTCGGAGACGGACAGTTGGGAGTAATACTGCAAGGATGAGTGATTTGGTTACGTTTAAACGACGGGCAATCAGTTTCGATGCGCTGAGCCCGTTTTCACCTGCATCGAGTAAAGGAATCAACATGAAAATGCGAACTCTCTTCGCCCCCATCGCCCTCCTCGCGGTCATCGGCTGCGGTCCCGGCGAGTCGGTCAACCCGCGGACCGGCGGCAACGGTCAAGCCGCCGCTCCCGCCAAGACCAAGGACAGCGCTGAGACATACGAGAGCGCGAAGAAACTTCTCGCCATGTCTGTGGACAAGTGGGCGGAAGTGCTCAACGACAAGGAGACGAAGGCACAGCTCACCGACCTGACCAACAAGGTGAAGCAGGTCGAGGGTCTGGAAGCGGACTACTTGAAGGCGAAGAACGATGGCGTCGCCGACGCGGAGAAGGTGATCGCGGACTACTCGCGCGCTTGCGTCGAGGCCAGCAAGTTGGCACAGGAGATCGTCTCCAAGCTTCGTCCGAAGGAAAAAAATATCCGAGACGTGATGGATCTCGGACTGATCGCGGTCGACCCCAAAGATCGGTCGAAGCTGATCCAGGACTTCGAGACGTTGACCACGCCTCACGAGCCGCTCAAGGATCCGCTTCGCAACGCCGGCAAATTCCTCCTGCCGCTCAACGAGATCGTGGCCGAGTCTGACCGCCTGAAACCGGGTGAGAAGACATCCGATCACTACCTGTGGGCAGCGAAGACGATTCTCGAGAAAAAGGCGAAGGAAGCGAAGTCCAAGCAAGCCGACGAGAAGAAGTAAGTCGTCGAATCTCGCCCCATACGAAAGACAAGCGTTTGACTGTAGGAGGCGAGAATAAGCGGCAATGACCGAGAGTCTGGGGTCGGCGCAGGACCCCAAGCTCCCGGTCATGTTCATCTGGTAAGAAAAAACGCTCGAGAAGCCAGAGTCAATCTCCAAGTAATTGCGGTATTGTACGCATTCGGATGCCGACGTAGGAACGCGGGAGCTGCAGCGCGTTCGAGAGATTCTCCCACACTGGTCTCGGACATAGGAGATTCGTGAACGCCAGCAATGGCGCGTTTGCGCTCTCACGAACGGCTTTGCTGAACGCTTGGGAGTGTCCAAGGCATCGTTGAAATTTGTAGGACCAGCCCTGGTGAGGATCA
>CAZISK010000917.1:0-3567 GCA_964541355.1 uncultured Candidatus Obscuribacterales bacterium | reverse complement strand
TGATCCTCACCAGGGCTGGTCCTACAAATTTCAACGATGCCTTGGACACTCCCGCCTGCGGTAAATGGTTAGTAGCGGACGTGCTTAGCGCCTGCTCTTGCAGCCACTTGGCGAATCTGCTTATTGCACCATGTTCCGCAAACGGTCTCCAGGAGACAGACTTGAACGTCTTGGAGTGAATGCTTACAGCCCGCGGTCAGCAGTCAGAAGTCGGTGGACGAAGCACGGCGTTTTGTAGCCGTTTTCGAACTCGATCAGGTACGCATTGTTCCGCGATACAGTCCTTCAGAGCCTGGCTATAACGGTGTCGGGCAATTTAGAGATAACTGCTTTCGTCGATGATTATTCGTCGGCGTACAACAGGGGCGTTCCGCAGGAGCGCTCGAGCTCGGTAAAAGCTTGTTGGTATAGCTGAATGGCTTCGAGATACTGCGTACGAATTTGCACGTTGTTTTGTTGAGCCTGGATCGTTGAGGTGATGTCGGATTGACCGACCTCGTAGCTTCGTCTGGCAAGACGAGCAACTTCGTAGGAGTCAGCCAGCACGTGCTCTTGATAGATGCGCAGCTTCTGGCGAGCGGCAAGAACATTATTGTAAGCGGAAGAGACTTCCGATGTAATCACATTCTTCAATGCACTGGTTTGATACTTCAATTGACGGGCCACAGCTTTGAACTTGGCGATATCACCTTGCTGGAAATCGGTGATGTTGGTCGGCACGTTTACACCGAAGTAGTAGGCACTGAGCTTAGGACCGGTCGGCGGGTTGCCGGTTACGGAGCTGCCTGTCCAGAATTGCGGGCTTGGTGCAATGTTGCCATATGCATTTCGGAGCTGCGCTTTATTGACCGCAACCTGGCGATCCAGGCTTTTGAGCTCGTATCTGTGCCTCATCGCCATATCAAGATAGAAGGGAAGAATTGCCAATGGTTTATCAAAATTAGGCAACAGCAAATTCGAAGCTTCAGCAGCCTTCGCCATCTCAGAGACCTTCAGGAAGGCAGGCAACCTCGGCACACTGATAGGATCTTCCGGCCTACGACCCATGATCACGTTAAGCTGTTGCTTGGCACGAATAACGCGACGCAATCCCACACGCCGTTCCACATCATACTGCGACTCCGCCAGCCTGGCTTTGAGCATATCGAGTTCAGGTACATCGCCAGCCTGAAAGCGCTTTTCCGAGACCACCATCAAGCGATGCGCCAGGTCGTAGAGGCTGTTGAGCGTCTCCAGAGTTTCCTGCGCCACTACGACCTCTGTGTAGGCAAGCCTCACCTCAGAGCGCAGGGACCATAGCTGTGCGAGAAGATCCTGCTTGGCTTGCTCCACCAACCGCTTTGCTGCCAACAGGCGAAACACTAGCTTCCATGGGGGTTCCCAGTGGAACACCACACCGGTCCTGCGCGTCTGCTCCGCCTTGACGCCGAGATCGTACGTGTAATCAGGAGCTTCCTGCTCTGTTGCTCTGGCAAGCTCCGATTGCGTGACCGGCAAAAGTGCTCGCAGTGCCGCAGCTCTAGGGCTTTTTACAAGAGCCTGGTCAAGTGCGTCGAATATGGTGACGTTTCCTTTTATCAGTACGTCTTCTTTGCCTCGCTCCTCGTATTGAATAGTGGCAGATACATCAGGTGCTTCCGGAGTCTGATCGGATGTAGTGGCAGCCGGACTAATGTTGTCGATATCTTGCGGAAACTCTTCCCCATGGTCGTGAGCAGTGGATGAAGACGGCGTTTTACGAGCAGGCGACGAGCCTTTCACGGGCGATGGCCCTGATGAGGTACCGGCTTGGGCCTTGCCAAACTCAGGGTCTGAGATCGGCTTGTTCTCATAAATTCTTTCACCGCTTTCAAAATTCTGCTTGTCGCTTCCGGAAAGGGGCGCTTTCTTGTCACTATCGGCTCCAGATTTTCCAGGAGCGCTAATCGCCGGGCGCAAGGCTGGTGCCTCTGAAGCGGGCAGGCTTCCCGGTTCGCCAATCTTGGGGGGATCATCAGACTGCGCCTGCTGTGAAACTTGGACCGGCTCAAATCGCTCCTGTTCACCGCCTGCCAATGAAGACACTTGAAAATTGCTGGATCGGCTTCCGGTCACAAAAGCCTCGCCCTGTGGACCACGAAGGAGTTTAAGCGAGCCTGATCGTGCGACTGGAGCTGGCTCTATCGAATCGACATTGCTATCTTCAGCTTCAGAATCGGTCGAGGCGCTCGGATCGCCAAGAGCAATCTGGCGACCCTTTCCCTCAAGAGCCTCTTGAGAAGGACCGGAATCCCAGTAACTATCGGACACTTGTCTACCGGTCGACATCTCAGGAACATGGGTCGGTGCCGCAGACTGAGCGGCAGAAAGACCGAATACTAGATTAATCATTCCGAGTAGTAAGGTTTCCATCGTCAACAGAATACCTGACGGCGGCACACTTACAAGGGTTTGAATTGCTTTGACATTCACATTTATAAGTATGAAAAGAGCTGCTCCGGCAAATTAAATGAGCCAAGGCAGTCTTCGCTTACAATTTGCTAACATTGAGGAGTTTGCTTTTTCCACGCCGTTGGCAAGGAATCAGAAGAATCATATATAGTCTTATGACAGCGTTGGCGTGAAAACAGTCGAATTAACCGGATGAACGAACGGCAGAGCAAAACATTCCTAAGAGGGGAGATGGACTTCACCCCTCAAAGAATGATGCGCTACATTCGGTCACGGGCACGTCTGGCGACCGACGAGGACATCGAAGACATCTTACAAAACGCGCTTTTGATGGTCACGCAACACTTCGATCCCACACATCCTGACGCCAACCTTTCTCTATATTGCCTGGGAGCCTGCAACAAGGCTATTGCTCAGAATCTCGAACGCTACCACAAGGTCAAACTGCGGAAGCGGGATGAGAAAGAGAGAGAGAAGAAAGACGAGTCGGGCGATGCAGTGGAAGTACGCGTGGCGTCTTCCACGCAGAAGGTCGTCGATGGCGAAATCATGACGGTTAAGAGCATAACACCTGGTAAGTCCTTCGACGAGCGCCCCTCGACGACGAGCCAGTATCGGACGACTTCACTTGATTCGATGTTTGACGAGGATGATGGGCGTTGTCCCGAAGATCTGTTCGGCTGGGAGTACAGTGTGATGTCTTCTACGGCTGATAGCACCCCGGACAACAAAGCATTAATTAATGACTTGATCGAGCTGGTTTTGCAAGAGTTACCACCCGGAATCCATCGCACCTGCTTCATTTTGAAGTATGTCGAAGGATATAAACGAGAAGATTTGATTGAGTGTCTAAAAATGGAACCCAAGAGTATAGATACCATCGACAAGAAGATCGTCCGAACACTCAAGGCATTCAAAGCCAAGCTTGACAAGGACGAAGCAAGGATCTAGGAGACGGCGATGACTACTCTCAACGATATATTGGACAAAGTGATGATGATCGAAGATGAGCGAGAGTGTTCTCTTGCTTTCGAGCGATTTTGTCGCGAGAACTTCGATCGCCTGCCGTTGCCGGGGGAGAGCACACAATTTGATCGCGCCATGTGGAATGCGTCCAAGTTTATGAAACTCTCGTCC
>CAZISK010000916.1:0-3568 GCA_964541355.1 uncultured Candidatus Obscuribacterales bacterium | reverse complement strand
GCAGCAATCTATCTACTCGGCTGATAGTGAATCCTGAGTTGAACCAACTGAAATTATGATTCTGTAACCCGATCCGTATTCATTCTCGAATGTAGCCAAATCTGTTTTTTCTTTGAGTTTCTTACGGAGTCGACTTATAGTGGTTCGAATCGCCAGAGAGGTAGCTTCTGATTCGGAGCTCCAGACCGTGTTGAGGAGAGCGTCCGCACTTATCACTTCATCGACCCGCTTCATAAAATACTCCATCACTGAATACTCCACGGGAGTTAGATTTAGAATTTCATCATTAACAGTGACCTCGCGTCGTCTGCTATCCAGCATGAGCGGACCAACTTGAAGCTCACTGTCGAGGCGTTGCTTGGGACGCTGAAGAAGTGCGCGAAGTCGAGCCGACAACTCACGCAATTCAAATGGCTTGGTCAGGTAATCGTCCGCTCCGCTATCAAAGCCAATTTCTTTATCATCAATTGTTTTTCTGCCGGTCAACAACAGTACCGGAGCGGAGCCCGCCTTGGCTCGATACTCAGACAATACTTGAACACCACTCTGGAGAGGCAGCTCCCAATCGAGAATAATAATGTCATAGTCGAATGTAGACAGCCTGTACATGGCTTCCTTGCCGTCGAAGACCTGCTCAACTGTGTAATTTTGCTGCTTGAGCCAATCGCATACGAGCTTCGATGCAATTCGATCGTCTTCAACAATTAGTACTTTGGTCATGTATATCAATTAAGTGTGCCGCGAAAATGATATACCACAATTCCAATGCGACAAAGTTAAGTGCAGGTGGGTAGGTCGCCACCATTGTGCAACACTTTCGACTTAGAGTACCGGTTCTGGATTCACGCGGCAGGCAACATATCAGTCGTTGAGACCAGAGTAGAAGACCACCCCTGTGTCCAATCAAATTCGTTTCAGCGAGTCACAAGCGGTTCGCAGCATGAGTTTGCCGATAACCGTTGATTATCCAGGGTAACCTTTTAAAAGGAGCAGATCAATGGGTAATGAGTTCGAGCGTCTAAGCCATCATAAAGACGAGAGCGACGGAGTTCGCGATCGATTTGCTGATTTGAAAGAGATTTTTGGTCCGCATCAAACCAGCAGTAGCAGCGAAAAAGAAAAGACCAATGATTCACAACGGCGAGGAGACTCCATCGACAAATCGACTTTGCCTCTGGCTCTTTTCGACACGCCCTCAGAAAGCGATCTGAATAAACTAAAGACTGAGACCAGTAAAGCCGTGGAGGCCATTGTCGAAGCTGCAAGAGTGAATCCGGACTATCTACAAAAACTGCTTGAGAGCCGAACCAGCCGTCCAAGTGGCTCCAGATATGAAAATATGACTCCGGACGATCTCCTCAAAGCTATGTATGAGGCGGACTGGGTTGAGAGTCCACATCCAAATGTTGCTGACGGTGCAACCAGGTACACCGCCAGAATCAAGGGAGGTATCTTAGGCATCGCGCCGCTCAGCGCCATTCCAGAGGACGCACCGCTCAGTCTTGTCGATCCCAAAGGAACCGGAGCCTGGTCTCTTACCACCAACGGAAAAGTCGACGTGCGCGCAGAGGTAACCACACTAATAATCGGACCGGGTGAAGATGCAAACGGTGAACCAATCAAAGCCAACATGATTCGGACTGTCCATCCCGGAGATCCGTTCAAACCCTCTACTACAACAACCACTACGAACGAAACACTGATGGCCAACGGTGTTACCGTTCCCGACAATCTACCAAAAGATGGCGAAGGCAGAAGAATTCCGATATCGAGAAAGCAAGCTGAGAGCCTGGGTCTTGACTTGGTTAAGATGGAGAACGAACCAAAAGAGACAGGCACCGGCAGCGATACTAAGCGAAAGAGCACAGATGAAAGAAACGCTGAATCTGATACCAAAGCTCAAAGCGGTACAGAAAAAGCATCGACACCGAGCGAATGGGATCAGCTACAGCGCGACAAATCGAATCCGAAGTATAGATTTATTCCTTCCAATGGTAAAGGTGACGGCGTTGACTTCTGGGTCGACAAAGAAACGGGACAGCCCAAAATCGCGAAGAGTGATGGCATGGAGATCCGGTTCGATCAACGAGATAAGGCCATGCAGATCACTTGGTTCGACAGTAAGGACGGATCAATCTTTCGTCGCATGCACACAGATGAATTCATGAACGAAGAGCATTGGGCCTGGGAGTTGGTTGAAAAATCGACTCGCGCCGAGCACTTTGCCCACACGTTCGACACTTGGAAAGGGGCAATCACTATAGCTCCCGAGAATCACAAATTCGATCTATCCTTTCCGCAATTAGGTGACGCACCTAGTCTATACGCAGATAGCGCCAATTCGAAAGGTAAGGCAGACACTGTCGAAAGCAACCCTCCGGACTTCTTTGACAAATCCACTCTACTCGGAGAAGAAAAGGCGGCGTTGGCAAAGTTAAGACTAATTCTGAATCCAAATCAAACTGAGAACCGGGCGATCGATTGGACCAAAATGAGTAACGACTCTCTGGCAAGATCGATACGTCAGCTTTCGGTGGACTCAGCACCTCCCAAAGATATCGAGAAAGCTCTCAGGGCGCTGACCAGCACTGACAAAGGGAAGAACGCCAGGGAATATCTGTTCAATAAGTCCAATACTACAACTGCTGCAAATCGAGCTCCGATGCTTAGCCAGCAAACTGCAAAAGAAGTTCTGTCTATCAAAGATCAGGAGGTGGCACGGACCAACTCTAATTCAACCAATCTCATCGATCAAGCTAAGCAAAATGAACTTGCTCTCAAACACACAATCGAAGAGCTGAAGACCACATTCGAGCTTTCTGAACAAAAGGCAAAAGAGCTTGCCCCGAAGTTGCGATCTGCGGAACCAAAAATCAGAGAGCAAGCAGGCAATGAATTGGTTCACTTTGTCGAAAGCAGCACCAGTGAATCCTTAAAAGTTCAAAAAGGACCAGCAAAGGAGACGTTGGAACAGCGACGAGAGCGAACACTATCAACCCTAACCAGAAATGTAACCGGACGGCTAGCGGCCCTGGGTATTGTGTCTCCCGTGGTAATCGGCGCTTTCGGTCGAGGAGGTACACCCGCTCAGGCGCCGAAAATTGAATTCCGAAAATAATCAGATCAGGTATCTCACTAAATAGCGCGGAATTGTACACGGAAGAGGGGGGGCTCTATGTACCAGGGTGAACACAAGGATCCATCGGACTTAGCTCATACCACGAATAGTACCGCATTTAGTGCACTGGGAAGGGTATTGATTGAGTGCTTGGATGAGAATACAACCAATCGTTTTTGTCGCCAAAGCGATACCGGTCCAAGTGAATCCATCGCCTGTGCAGATGAAGCCACCCACCTTCTTCATGATCAGCAAAAATATGAGAAAATCAATCGACCCGCTGCCAGTTTCCTTCCAAAGGCAACCTTCGACTGCTCCAACTCAGAAATCACATTCGTCTCGACGACAGATGATGGTGGGACTGTAAAAGATGATGTCAAAAAAAAGGATACCGCCGAAAAACAACAATCCCTTGAATTCGACAAGCTGGAGACTGCCACAAAGAGAACA
>CAZISK010000915.1:0-3570 GCA_964541355.1 uncultured Candidatus Obscuribacterales bacterium | reverse complement strand
GTGGAAAAGTTCATCCCACACCTGATGGGCAATGAAACGAGTAAGCGCATGGCGATTCTTGCCATGAAGACCCTTGTTAATACGGATCTGGCAGCCAAGTACGCTGCGATGTTTCCGAGCCAGGGCACTTTGTCTGCCTTGCAAACGATCGCAAAGAACGGCAATTTGCAGGACAAGAAAATTGTCTCGCAGGCTATGGACAAAACGCTCAACGAACTATCTGGAAAAAACACATCCGCGAATGAGCCGGCAGACAAAGGTTCCGAGAGCGGTGGTAACTCATCGACTGCATCAGATCCAGCGATTCAGACTTCTACCGACACCCCGACGGACAGCACGAGCGCACAATCCCCGACGGTCGGGGATGACACCAAAAGCGATACTGCCCAAGGCGGATCGGAGCATTCACACGATAGCCAAAATTCATCAACGCCAGGCGACTCGCATGATGTCGATGGCGCCGCAGGTAAACGAGACGACAAGAGCCAAACAGATCACCAAAAATCAACCGCATCGAGAGAGGATTCACTGGAGCTTTAGTTGACCGGTCAGATCGGGCATATTGAAAGTGATCCGGACGAGACGCCTCTATGAATCCAGGTAGTGCAAAAAATGGTTGGAAGTCCATTACCGCAATTATGGCTGCGCAGCTCTTGGTGACACAAGCCGCAATTGCCTCAGACAAGACAGAACTACACAACAATCCTCATCTAAAACAAGGTATCACGCTGTTTAAGGCGGGGAGCTACAAAGACGCTATCGGAGAATTTGGTATGGCGCTGAGCACCGACTTTGACAATGCCATCCTGCATTACTACCTTGCCAATACCTGGGTGAATCTGAAGCAGCGAGAGGCTGCCATTCGCGAGTTCCGAATCGCATACGCACTTACGCCAAAGAAAGATGCAGGCATATTGTCGAAGCAAGCGCTGGCATATATGGGCGCCGACAACTACGATGACGGAACTGTAAAGCAGCCCATTTTAGAGAAGGCGAAAAAGGAAGAGAAGCTTCCGGATCCGGTCGATCCGATTTTCGAAAAGACTTTGCAGATGCTCAAAAGACAAGCCGAAGATCTCGGTCTAGACAGGAAAGTCATGAGTCCAGAAGAGCAAGAATGGAACAGGATATTAGACGAACAACTCAAAAAAGGTAAAAACTCGCTGGTCGATTCTTTATTACGAGCCAGCCCCGATGAAGTGAGGCTGCCTCCAGATGCGATGGAAGGGTTGTTTCGCGTCCGCCGCCTGACCAATGAAAAAATGAGAGGGAGCATGAACACAGTTCAAAGAAGCGGAGCCATAAAAGAGAGCGCCGAATCGCTGCACACACTGCTTCACGAAAGAGATTCGAGATCGGCACCACGACTGGTACCGCACGGTACAAGCTTGTACATCCGCAATTACAAAAGTCCGTAAACGATTTCGTGTACACAAGCCACTGGTGCCTGTAATCGCAGTCGAAATTAAATTTCAACCACAATTCCATTGCAGGAAGTTGACTTCTTGACAACAAAATGAAACACTGGATGAATAAGCCAAAATCATTGGTTATTTCGCGTCGATTTCGCAATCAACAGTAAAGAGAAATGGTTAGCCGTTACATACTTCGAGCGTGCCAACACGCTCCTCAAACAAAAATCAATCGCTAAACGAGGTATTCTAACGAATGCACAAACTCGTTCGTAGAGAGAAGGGATCGGCTCTCTTACTTGTGGCGCTTTGCGCTTTTATCTTGGTGATGCTGATCTGGGCTGGCTTTGAATATTCAAAAATGCTTCTGGGCTCAAAACATGCACGTCACTCGGTCGACGCCGCAGTATTGAACATTGCCAAACGAGCACCGGAAATCAGAATCCCAACAGATGTCTTGTACCTCGATGTAGCAGACAGTGAAGGGAAAGTGGGTCTGAGCAACATCAACAGAGTCTGGGGAAAGGCATTTCTGATCAACGCCAACGTCGAAGACATGAAGGAAGAGGAAGTTCACACCGACGAAGCTGTTGCTAACGGTGACACAGCCTACAGACTGGCTCAATGGGTCAACGAGCGATTGCAGGCCAAGCTTATGGACAGAAACATTCTCAACAAGAACTTTCAGGAGATCGCGGAGCTCAGACGGATTTCCGGCGACAATCGTCCGTTCAAGCGCATGCGAGACGAAGAGTTTTCTTGTGCCATGATTGGTCGCGGCGCTGCCAGCAATCTCAAATACAGAAGAGAGCAGTTTCCCGGAAAGACTTCTGCAGATGGTTGTGATGTCTCAGGCGTTTCGTACATCAAGGGATATTCACCGTTCAAAGTCAATCAGCGCAGTTTCGCCTTCGTCAGTTTTTCTCATAATGAAATGCCACAGTTGATCTCAGATCAGCTTTTTTTCAGCAATCGCGCTGACACCCACCCCATCAGGGAAGCAGGCAATCCGGTCTGCAATGCATTTGCAGCGACTGGTGTCATAGATGGTGGCGGCAGCGATTTCAAAGCATCAGCCAGCGGCTTGGCTAATCCTCAAACGAAATTCACGCTTGCTCTGCCTCGAGCCTATATAACCGTTCAATTCAGAAATCGAGCAAAGTGGTTTTTCGAAAACAAATGGGTAAACGAGACTTCTTACGGTTTTAAACCCGAAGTGCAAAACGGAGTTCCATACAAGGAGAATAACCTCTTCGTCGGTAAGCCATTCCGCAAGGGTGGTGGGTATCTCGATGGCTGGGCATCTCTAGGCAACGAGTATAAAGACGCAACTCTGTCTAAATCGCTTGAGTTAAACCCAGAAGGGAAGAAGCTAGCGATGGAGAAAATGTTGCAACGCATTCGCGAAATCAAGGCCGACTTCAGTATGGGCGACCTGGTGACACTGTTCGCCAGGGAAGTTGTCGTTCCCCATGCTGCTAAATACTACATATATCCTGTTTATCATACTCGCGACCTAACCGACCCAGAGATAGTCATGACCTCGGAACTGGACGATCTTCCAAAATGGATGGATGCAGAAAGCAAACCGGAAGGCGACGGGAAGATTGTTTGCGATCAAGACAAATACATTGATGAACCAAACTACTGTTGGGGTGATCGCGTCGGAGGCGGCATGGGCAGCCCATTCGATCACTGGACAGAGGTATCTGGAAGAGTCTGGTGGAAGCCAGGAACTGGATATGGTCAGTGCCTTGGGGAGATGCGCTACGAGCACCTGACGGAGATTTTTTTCAAGAGTCCTGAGCTGAAGGACGCAAGAGAAACGTGGGAACCGGATGGCAATAGATGGCTGAATACTGGATTAGCAAACCATGGTCCCCTGTTCAGACCTGCTGTTCCGCAGGTCCCGGGTGAAAAGGATCCACTCAAAGGGGTTCCTACAAATGCAGGCCCACGGAACTTAACTATAGTATTGGACGGCGAAGGGCACAAACCGAAACCTGGTACCAAGCCTGCTCGTTCCTCCGGCGCGGAATAGAGCAGAACTGATCACCGTTACCGCATAACGTATCTGTTTGCGCTCGCCGGCGAAGGAAACTAGGGGTCGCTTACGAAGCAAGCATCAGGACGTATGCGGGTGAAACATAGTCAATTA
>CAZISK010000914.1:0-3574 GCA_964541355.1 uncultured Candidatus Obscuribacterales bacterium | reverse complement strand
GACAGCAATTGAGTTGACGACGGCGCTCTCCTGAATGCCAACGACCAGGACCCAGGTGATCAGCATGACTATGACGAACGCTGGTATGTTCAACGCAACCTGATGTCCGAAAAAAACCGGCAGATCCGTGCTCGAATAGAACGTCCATTGCGGATTGTCTCTCGGCAGCGCCGAAAGTCGAGTCAAGGCAGTGGCAGTATCCGTGGTGAGCCAGAGCGGTAGCTGCATTCCAAACAAGCCGTGAATGAAATGCAAAAAGTGATCCGACCAACTGACCGCTACTGCGATGTTGCCGACGGCATACTCAAGCATCAAGTCCCATCCAATGATCCAGGCGATGAGCTCGCCCAGCGATGCATATGCGAAGGTGTAGGCCGACCCGGACACGGGGATCATGGCCGCCAGCTCGGCATAACACATGGCAGCAAAACCGCAGGCCACAGCAGCGATCAAAAACGACACCACGATGGCGGGACCTGCCCCCTCGCGCCCAAGATCGGCGCCTAACATGAAATTGATGACCGGCGTATCGATCCACTGCCTTGCTGCGACGACGCCGCTTCCAGCAGCCGCTGTGCCTGTCAGGGCAAAGATCCCGGAGCCTATGGTGGCTCCTACCCCGAAGGCAATCAGATCGCGGGCGGTCAGTGTCTTCTTCATCTGTCGATGCGGCTCGTAAGCTTCATCGATCAGCATCTGCGCAGGTTTGATTCTAAACAGTTTGGATAGGACGCTATTTTCCATTTCGATCCTTTCGGCTCATAGATTGGCCGTCGTCATTTCTTATCTGACTCTTCTTTGCCGAGACTAGACAGTTTTACGCTCTTGGTCGCCTTGTTTCCCGCTTTGTCTACCACTTCGATATCCAGTTTGTTGGCTCCCTTCTTAAGGAGAATGCCCGACGCCCCAAGCTCTAAGCTCTTACGATCGGCAAGACCGTCTTTCACGGCTAGAGCCCTGGGCTCCTCCTTGTCGATCTGGAAGGTGGCATTGACTATGGGCGAAGTTTCATCTGCCGCTTTGAGATCCAGGCGAAGAAGATGGTCCCTGGAGATTTCGACCTGGACGCCTGAGATGACAGGTTTCGTGTTGTCCACAACTACGTATCTGTAACACTTCATCGATTCAGGATTCACCACATTTGATGGCGCATCCGTGACGGTGAAGCGCAAAATATGGTGTCCGTCCTTCAGAGTCGTGCTGAGCAATGGCCAGGAGAACTTGGTCGGTTGCGGGCTTTCGGAGGCTGGCTTCTTGGTTGTCTTCGCGCTCTCCGCTTTCTCGGAACTCTTTCCGTCTTTTTTGGTGGGCTTTTTCTTGGTAGTTTCGTCGCCCTTCTTCTCGTCCTTCTCCTTCGCCTTTGGAGCATCTTCAGACGGTTTTCTCCGCTCTTTTTTCGGGGTGTCCTCGTCCCCGTCTCGGTCTTGAAGCGGCATCGCTCCAAGTCCGGCAGCGAAGTCGTCGCCTGGATCTACGAGGTCACGATTGCCTTTACTCCAGGCAGAGCTATTGCTATCCGAAGAGTCATCCGCATCGTCGGACGGTGACTTGGATTCACCACTGTCTTCAGCGCCCGAGCCAGTCTCGCCCATGTCGTCCGACTTGTCACCGTCCTCGGTATCACCGTAGCCGGACGGATTTTCTCCAGCGCCGGAGACATCGACGCGAGCGCCAGATTTGTCCTTATTTTCGGATGAAGTATCGGTCTTGTCGGAAGACTTTCCGGTTGCGTCGGACGATCGCTTATCCGATTTCGACTCGACTTTACCTCTTTGAGGCTCAGGTCGCAGATCCACTACCAGGTTTTTCCAATTCTTGCCGTCATCCGAGTCATCTACGTTAAGCGCCAGGCTGTCGCCGTCAGGATCGTCGGTAGTAATGGAGACATCCTCATTTTCGGATAGGTAGGATCCTGCCATTAGAGACACTGTGGTAAACCGAGGATGAATGTTGGTCGGCAGATACGTAACAGTCACCCGGCCAATGACGCTGTCACGGCCTTTCGGAAAGGTCGAGGTGGCCTCGCTGCCGACGCTTCGCTCGAGCCATTTGAGCCGGTACTGAAAATAACGACCATCCTTACTCGCGACCTGAAAGCCCTCGCTCGATGGAGTCGCCTGTGACCAGGCCGACCAGGTCGCATCGGGACGAGCACATTCACCGGTGCGTGTTTCGACAACGACCGCTTTGGCCAGGCCGCTATTGATTTCATTGAACGAACCGAAAACATTAACGAGAGACCAATGACTGGAACGCCCTGCATCCTTCACCGGCGAGACAAAAGACGAGCCATCCGGCTTGATTTGAAAACTTAGAATGGATGGAAGATTGCTGGTCACCGCATACAGTGTGCCGGCACCATCGCTGGAAAAGGAGACGACAGCCTCTTGCTCGGTGTGTTTTACAGGAACAAAGAATGATTGTCCGGTCAGCGGCTCCTCGACAATTTGAGTAATATCGCCCTCCGCATCTCCAGCGAAGACCGAGTCGCTGTCGGCGTGATAGTAAAGGGTGTAAAAAGCCTGGCTGGTAGCAAGGTCGGACACTTCACCTTGCGGCGTCACTCTATACAGATGCCCCTCACCAGCAGTGGTGACGAAAAGATCACCCCTCGCGGATTTGCAAACACCTGTTACCAGGTGCTCGTCAACGTGGAACTCGGCGCGGGAATCTCCACCGGGTCCCACACTGTAGACCGCGCCGGCCTCACCACATGCGACAAACAGTCTGCCGCTGTGTGTATCAAAAAACAGCGACAACACATGAGCTTGACCCGAATCAAAAAAGATGGAAGCGTTGCCGTCCTTTGCGATTTTGTATACTTTGCCTTCTCCAGCCACCCCAGCAAATAGATTCTCCTTGTCGTCGAAGACAAGACAGGTGACAAGCGACGCATCAATCCTGGCCACTTCGGTCGGCGCACCACCCTTGCCATCGACGGAGCAGATTCTTCCTCCCGGCGCCGGCGCTAAGTAGATTTTCCCCGTCGAGCTCGCGGCAATCGCTGGAATAGCGATGCTGTCAAAGCGAGCAACCTCAGCCGGGCCTGCCGCTCCTGGAGTATATCGAACAATCTTATTCGAAGTGGCTACATACAGATTGCCCTGACACCAGACGGACGACCAGGCTCTCAGCGCGCTATCGAGCGGTACCGAACCCTTCTCGGCAAAACCCGGATACATTCGTCCCCAGTTATCGATTATGACACCATTTCTGGTGCCTCCTTTAAATGCGGCATCGTCGTTCTGACTCCAGACCTGAACAGGTCGAATGTGAGTATCCTCTGAGGACGGGGCGAAGAGCGTTAAACCGGTGGCTTTCGACACGCCCGCGGACTCCGACTGACCGACCGCAACCCCATCCGGCATCTTGAGTTTGGAATCGCTTTTGTTGAGATTGTCAATCGCTTTCTGTGCTTGCGTGGTGACGTACGCTCCCATGGTCGCGCGTCCCGAACCTTCTGCCGCCGCCACATACCACGGCGATCGCTCCATGAAAGCATCCGGACGCTTGACGGTGACGGCAAGAATATGAATCCCATCCACCAGCGACTCCAGCTCTTTACTGATCCGCC
>CAZISK010000913.1:0-3582 GCA_964541355.1 uncultured Candidatus Obscuribacterales bacterium | reverse complement strand
GGACCTATCTCCACTGGGCTTGGTGAGATTTACCAATATGAATTGAAGTCAGCCGATGGCAAGCAAAACGATCCCAAGTATCTAAGGACTATTCAAGATTGGATCGTGAGACGGCAATTGATGGGTGTTTCCGGTGTTGCCGAGGTTAATAGCTACGGGGGTCAAAAGAAACAGTATCAAGTCCGCATAGATCCCGCCAAGCTCATCTCTTATGGTTTGACGCTGCGCGACGTGGTAGCTGCGGTAGTAGCAAACAATGGAAACGTCGGCGGAGCATACTTAGAGCATCAAGGAGAACAATACATTCTGCGAGGTATCGGATTGGCACAAACCACCAATCAGATCGCAAACATCGTCGTCAAATCCGGCAAAGAAGGAGTGCCAATTTTCATCCGGGATATAGGCGAAGTAGTGAGTGGGGCGGAAGTTCGACAGGGAGCAGTTCTAGCTGATGGCAAAGGTGAGATCGTTGCCGGCATAGTAATGATGCTCAAAGGAGAAAATTCAAGAACTGTAGTTGAACGAGCCAAGGAGAAAGTACAACAGATTCAAAAGACTCTACCCGCTGGAGTGCAACTGGTGCCGTTCTACGATCGATCAGAGCTGGTTGATAGAACCATACATACGGTTGAATCAAATCTAGTCGAGGGAGCCATTTTGGTGATAGTGGTTCTACTCGTGGTGCTTGGCAATTGGCGCGGAGCTCTTCTAGTAGCTAGCGTCATTCCACTTTCCATGCTATTTGCCGCAATATGCATGAACATCTTCAAAGTATCCGGCAATCTAATGAGTTTAGGAGCAATTGACTTCGGCTTGATTGTTGATGGTGCAGTCGTAATGGTTGAGAATGCAGTCAGAAGACTGGCACTGAATCAAGAAAGAGGTCGGCGGGAGTCAAATCGAGACGTCATATTGAAGGCTTGTCTGGAGGTCGGACGACCGGTAGTTTTCGCAGTTGCGATCATCGCTATCGTCTATCTGCCCATATTCAGTCTTACCGGCATCGAGGGCAAGATGTTCAAGCCCATGTCTATGACTATTGTGTTTGCGCTCGCCGGTTCTCTCATCCTTTCATTGACTTACGTACCTGCGATGCTCGTATTGATTCTTTCAGGCGATGTCAGCGAGAAAGAAAGCTTCTTAGTAACGGTCGTAAAGAGAGCCTACGAAAAGGCTCTAGCTATAGCATCAGAGTATCGCCAGCAGACCATGGCTGTAGCAGTCAGTTTATTAGTCTTCAGTTTAATCACCCTTCCTATGCTTGGCGCGGAATATATTCCACGACTCGACGAAGGAGCTCTAGCTGTTCAGATTCAACAAATTCCAAGCGTCTCATTGACACAATCGATTGCAACGACAACACGAGCGGAGAACGTAATCGCCAGCTTTCCAGAGGTAAGTAAGATTGTTTCAAAAATAGGCAGAGCCGAGGTCGCCACAGATCCAATGGGCGTCGATACGGTTGACATGTATGTAGGTCTTAAGCCGATTGAAAAATGGAAAACGGCTCGAACGCGGGAAGAATTGGTCGACAAAATCGCCAAAAGCCTGGAAGAGAAAGTCCCACAAGCTGTATTCAGCTTCTCCCAACCTGTCGAACTCAGAACTGCCGAATTGATAGCCGGCGTTCGCTCCGATATCGCAGTGAAGATTTTTGGAGACGACTTAGACAAACTGCGCGAATCGGCTGAAAAGATAAGCAAGATCGTTGGTACCATTCCGGGAGCTGCAGACGTAAAAGTCGAGCAGACTGCGGGCTTACCCCAGCTAATTATCGAGGCTGATCGCGACGCGATAGCTCGCTATGGCATTAATGTTGAGGACGTCAACAACCTTGTTGAGTCAATCATGGCAGGTCAACCGGCAGGTCTGGTATACGAGGGAGAGCAACGATTTGACATCGTGGTGCGTCTCAATGAGAGCAGCGGTAAAGATGAAGAATCTATTCGAAAACTACTGGTAGCAGCCCCGCCTCTAGCTCCTAAGAGCGGTGGCGCAATGATTCCATTAACCAGCTTGGCAAAAATCAAAGTGTCGGAAGGCCCAGCTCAGATCTCGCGGGAAGACAGACGCAGAAGAATTGTAGTCGAGTGTAATGTCCGTGGTCGCGACATCGGCAGCTTCGTCAAAGATGCACAGGCAAAGATCGACAAGCAGATCAAATTGCCCGAAGGATATTACATAACATGGGGAGGACAGTTCGAGAATCTTCAACGAGCGACAACAATGCTAGCGATTGTTGTGCCTATCGCGTTGCTTTTGATCTTCATCCTTCTTTTCATGACATTCGGCTCAGTGAGCCAGGCACTGCTGATATATACAGGCATCCCATTTGCAATCGTTGGTGGAATATTTGCTCTTGCCATTCGTGGCATGCCGTTTTCTATTTCTGCCGGGGTGGGGTTCATTGCTCTTTCTGGAGTCGCCGTGCTGAATGGCGTCGTCATGGTGAGTTACATAAACTCGCTAAAGGAGCGGATGGACACAGAATCCGCAGTAATCAAAGGAGCGATAACAAGACTGCGGCCAGTATTGATGACGGCACTAGTAGCTAGTCTGGGCTTCTTTCCGATGGCATTCTCGAGTTCTGCAGGTGCCGAGGTACAGCGCCCCCTAGCCACAGTAGTCATTGGAGGTCTTGTTACTTCAAGTCTTCTTACTCTGCTGCTCTTGCCGAACTTGTATCTGCTGTTCGAAGGACTAGCAAAACGGCTGGACCGAGGTCGCGCAAAAAATACCAGAGGCCAAGCCAAACCGTCATCAACACCATTAATCAAGTGATTGAGAGGAAACCATGTTGGAAGTTCATTCAAGGAAGAAAACGAAAGGAGGACTCACCCATGAGCCTGCTTGTGAGGGTACTGAGAAGCAATGATCAAAATCAAGGCACCACATATCGCATCACTCCTGTTTTGCTTGACGTTGACGGACGCAGTTTTTGCTAATGTCGATCCCAGCCTATTGACGATGCCCAAGGCAACCACTCCTGACATGGCAGGTACCGTCACACTGTCCGGAGCATTTGATGAGACATTGATGAATAGTCCGCGGGCAGCAAATGTTCGCGCTCAGCTCGGGATATCACGAGCAGCATACGCGCAAGCCTTGACGCTTCCCAACCCGTCGTTCTTTTTCTTGGAAGACACGGCACAACGAGCGCGACAGATAGGAGCATCAATACCAATTGAGCCGCCATGGAAACTGGCTTTTAGACTTCTTTTATCAAAGTCTCAAATCAAGTTAACGGACCTAGAAATTCAGAGAAACCTTTGGCAACTTCGCTCGAATGTAAGACGTGCCTATCTTGATGTAGTAATGGCAAAAGAAACATGCGAGACCCTCGAAGAATTGGAAAAGCTGTCAGGAGAATTATTGTCAATTGCACAACGTAGATTCGATGCGCAAGACGTAGCAGAGTACGACGTTGAAAGAGCACGCTTGGCAAACCTCCAGACAGAGGCCGATCTCAAACAAAGTCTCACACGATTAGATCAAATGACAGAACGCCTGACCGTAATTCTCGGAAGAGACTACAAAAAGGCTGTAGCAGTGCAACATTTGCCTCATGCTTACCAATTGCAC
>CAZISK010000912.1:0-3587 GCA_964541355.1 uncultured Candidatus Obscuribacterales bacterium | reverse complement strand
ATTCATTCACGGAAACAAGAGCTGGAGATCACAATCCACCAAGATCCAGAACTTTCACACAAGGAGTCACAAGATTAAATACGGACCACCGCATCCTTGGTGAGATGCCAATTTCTTACAAGGCGGATTTTTTCTGACAGGCAGTTTTGACTGGTATCACGGATTGATAATTTTCAGTATGGAAATAGGAGAAAGCTACATGAGCAAGAAGAAGGATGAGCGGAAGGTCCCGCAAAAAGAGAGCAAGAGGGTTTACGAAGAAAAGTCGAACGGGAATCTCGACAAGCTCGGACGCAAAGACTATGAAGGCGAGCTTTCCAAGCTGCAAACCGAGCTCTGTCATCTTCAAGAATGGGTTAAGGCTACGGGAGAACGCATCGTCATTGTCTTCGAGGGGCGAGATGCTGCCGGCAAGGGTGGAACGATTAGAGCGTTGACAGACCGTGTCAGCCCGAGAGTGTTCCGATTGGTGGCGCTGCCGGCGCCGTCCGATAGAGAGAAAACGCAACTCTACATTCAACGCTATGTGCCGCATTTTCCGGCGGCCGGCGAAATCGTCATCTTCGATCGGAGCTGGTACAATCGAGCCGGAGTCGAGCGTGTCATGGGCTTTTGCAATGACGAGCAATACAAGAGCTTCCTGCGACTCTGCCCCACCTTTGAAAAAACACTGGTGGATAATGGGATCCGTCTGTTCAAATACTGGCTGGAGGTCGGCAATGAGGAGCAGGAGCGCCGCTTCAAAGCACGCATCGAAGATCCGCTACGACAGTGGAAGCTGAGCAACATGGACTTGCCGTCGCGAGAGCGTTGGTACGATTACTCTCGGGCACGCGATGCCATGCTGGAAGCGACCGATACGGATTTTGCGCCATGGAACATCGTTGACTCCAACGACAAAAAGCGCGCTCGTTTGAATGTAATCTCTCACTTTCTGAGCAAAGTGCCGTACAAAAAAGTTAAGCATGTCACGGTTAAACTGCCTGACCGCAGTAACAAGAATAAATACGATGACGCGGCACCATTGAAGAAGCGTCGATGGATCGAGAACAAGTATTGATCCATCCGGGCTCTATTTAATGGCGAGACTCGCGCCTTGCTGATACCAGGGACGGTATCAGCAGGTGTCGTCGGTTTTGGAAGATAATGCCAATTGCTCAAAAATCGAGCTCGATCGCTCAGACCGCGATGTGACGCTGGCCGACAACGGCACCGAAGCATACGAGTCTATATCGAACGAATTCTGAATTCGCTCTGATCTCACGGATTGCCGAAAGTTTGCACCAACCTATCGGCCTCGTCTGCCACCGCCACCACGAGAACCACCGCCACCGCGACCGGCTCTATCACCGCCACCGCGACCGGCTCTATCACCGCCACCGCGACCGGCTCTTTCAGCGCCACCACGAGCTCGCGGCTGCTCGCCTCCGCCACGTGCTTCCCTGGATCCTCTTTCACGACTGCTGTCTTCGCGCACGAACGGGTTGTCTCCGCGTGACTCTTGTTGCCATTGCTGCGACCGTTGTTTGTCGCGTGATTGGTCTTGATACCACTGCTGCTGTTGAGAGAAGCGTTGACCTTGTTGTTCGTAACTTTGGCGTTTACCATTCTGCCGTGCATCTGGATTGGGCTGATACGCGGTCTGGCGTTGTTGTTGTTGAGTATCCCTTTCGGTTTGGCGTTGTTGTTGTTGAGTGTCCCTTTCGGTCTGCCGTTGATCCTGGCCAGCCTTGGCCTGATTTATCTGCTGGGTCTGCTTGTAGTTTTGCGCCTGGTTAGCTTTTGCGACATTGTTCCACTGTACCTCTCCGTCATCAACGAAGACCTCTTTTCCTTCCCGATTTTGATAGTACGGCTGGCCGTAGTGGTTGTAATACATTGGAGTGCCGTATGGGACGTTGTTGTAGTGAGACATCGCGGATCCAGCCATGGCTCCGACGGTAGCAGCAGCTGCTGTACCCAGTGCAGTTCCTGAGGATGAGGAGCCAGAAGATGACTGTTGCTCTTGTTGATACGACTGTTGGCCTTGCTGTTGTTGTTGTTGTTGATACTGTTGCTGCTGATACGGCTGTTGCTCGTTGTAGCTCACCGGAGAAGGCGCATATTGCGGGACAGTAGCCTGCTGCAATTGCGCTGTCTGAGCTCGGACTTGCTTCACATAGCTGGTGAGGTCTACAGTCTTCCCAGTCTTGTCGATGTACCAGTAACCGCCATTAGCGCCCATATAGATATCAACCATGCCTGCGTTGACGCCTGCGCCCGGCAGCGGCACTAACAATCCTTTAGGCGTTACGACTAGCTGTCCGCCTGCACTGTCAGGCTGTACCAGAAGATGAACCACTGAGACGTTCTGAACACCCTGAGCAAAACTGCTGGGTGGAAAACAAGTCAAAGATATTGCCACCCCCATGACAAGCAGCGCGCTCTTTAGATATAGCCTGTTTTTGCCCGATTGTCTTACCATTGCAGAACTCCTTGAATTTGCCAGAGACTCACCAGCGCCAGTAGTCGTCAGGCGACTACAAGCAATCCGAAAATCTCAGCCAGGCGGAACGCCCGGAGATATTGCTCAGCAGTATACACGATTCTTTCCTCATACTTACTCAATTTCAGTGCAATTTGATGCCACAATTTGTGGTGCAAACTACCCTTCATTACCCGACCCAATTGGGTGCAGGGCACCACATCTGGTGTCCCATTCATGACCACAACTATACGATTTCGATGCAAAACCAGGAACTGGCAAAATCAACCGGACAAAACAACAATGGCAATAGTTGAGTCTGGACAAAGGATATACAAAAGTGGTAACTTCCGAAGCTCAATTACGAGCAACATTCTGAAGCGGTAAAATGACTTTGAAGGTTCCTCCGGTCCAAACGTTTCGAAGATCAGGCAAAAGTTGAGCAACAGCTGAGACTCGATGCGGAGCGACAGGCGGACGAGCAGACCCGAGTCCGCACACTAGGGCAAATCGAGAGTCGCGAACAGCATGCCAGGAAGATTCGACAGGAATGGGATGCATTTGTCGAGGAGATTCAGGGGCTCGAGGGTGTGAAACAGAGGTTGGAACAACGGCTTGCGACATTTCGGGTAATCCGAGACAACGCGAAGAATCAAATTACGTTTGTGGATTTGCTTACGATGACTGCCACCGTAAAAGATGCGATCACCCGTCTTGACGCCACGGTTGTGGAAGTTGAAGGGCTTGAGCTTGTCCCCATTACCGAAGATCGAGTGGAACGATTGTTGAGTCTCACGGTGTGAGCAGTTTTGTCTCAGAAACCAAGTCAGCCTTCAAATGGCTGTCTATAAAATAGCAGCCCTTCCCGCCCGAAGCAACCGCGCGCCCTGGTTAGTCAACAACTATAGCTCAGCACCTGGATTCTGGATGGTTTCCGCGAGAAATCTGAAATGACAATGCTGCCATTTTGTTTTTCGATCCGAGATATTCGTCGGAAGTTTTGATAGACTCCACAAGGCTAATTGAAACAATTCAGATCCAACTGATGAACAGCTTGAAAACGTACTATTGGCAACTTCTCTAGAGCCGGTCCATCTGTACAGAGATAGCAATATGATTGACT
>CAZISK010000911.1:0-3589 GCA_964541355.1 uncultured Candidatus Obscuribacterales bacterium | reverse complement strand
CTGAAGAGATGAATTCCAGTATTTTATACCGGTCAAAGACGATCGCGCCGACCTTGAAATCCGGCGAGCCTTGCACGGTACTGGACAAATTTTCTTCCATCAACGTCTGAAGTGTACGGACTTGTTATATCGACGTCTCTCGCCTATAAGAGTAATGATAATAGCGATGTTCCCAGTGTTGCGAGGTTATCAACCACCACAATGCCGAAAACGTTCCACCGGTGGCGGCAGTTTACAAACTGGAGCGGCACGAATTTTTGTTTTTTTCTAGAACGATTGAGCCGGCCGCAAATTCTGGAAATTCTTGATTCTCCTCGATCCGAGTCTGTATCTACTTCTTACTGGTTCGCTCGCGCCTGCTCTCTTTTAGCCTCTGAGATTCGTCCCAATCGCATCTGTATGGTCGCTCGACTGCTCCGCAACATACTGTCAAGCTGATGCAGAGGTTGTTTATTGGAAAGAAATGCGAACCCGTCATTGTTGACTTTCAGTGCCTCGTGCGGTTTTCCCAACTCCATGAGTGCGGCGCTGAAATTGCAATAACCCACAACAACAACATAGTATAGTTGAGCCGGGACGAACCTGGCGGCACGAAAAGCTTCTATACCCAGTCGATACTGCTCGACCGACTGAGCCAATTTATGCTCTAACTTCAGACAATCAGCATAGTGAAGGTAATACTGCGCGAAAAATGGCCAGTCTTCACCGGTCGGTTTAAGCTTAAGTGCAATGTATTTATCCCTCGCTTTCTGATACCACTTCTCGGCAGTAACATACTGGCCCAGATTCTTAAACTGATCAGCAGTATCCACATATCTTCTCGCCATAGCTGGAGAACTGGGAAGGAGCACCGTCTCAGCAAATTTGTTGGCTTGATCTATAGACGAAAGAAGCTCATTCGGTTCAAGACCATTTTTGAGACACCTATAAAGTTGAACTTTAATCAACCCATCCATCGCGGCAAGCTTGATTTCTGGATATTGATCAGCCAATTCAAGAACATTCCGAAATTCGCCTTCTGCCTCATCGCACCGAAGCAACACGAAACAAGAATTCCCCAGTCTTATGCGACAGAGCAGAGATTCTTTCGAGCGTTGGTCGGGAATGAGCTTCAAGACCTCTCTTATATGTTTCGCTGTCGCTGCATGATCGAACTTAGACTCTGCCTCATTGATTTTCTGCGAAAGTTGGGCAATTCGCGAAATCCGACGTTCTGAGGCTTCGGGAGATTGCTGCGTTCCGAACAGAACTAAAGGATACTTCCTGTTGAGATTTTCTAACTGTTCACCAGACAGGACGTTAGGACTCATTATGATTTTCGTCATGGCAGGTAGTGAAGCCAGATATCTAATGGAACCAAGAGAACTCCGCGTTCCTGACACGTTAATGAACTTCAGATTCTTGAGGCGAGACAATTGCTCCACGTTGTTGAACGATAGTGGAGTATCGCTCAAATCAAGCTCTTCAAGAGAATCTAACATCGATATACCACCCAATGCATCATCAGTCAAATTTTGTGCATTCGACAGGCTCAACAATCGTAGTTGTTTAAGCCCTGCAAGTTTGATTAGCGAAGAGTCGGTAATGTCAGTGCCATTCAACTTCAACTCTGTAAGCCTCTTCAACCTGGATGCATTTTCTAAACTAATCACACCGGTGTGACTGAGATCGAGTTCGTTGAGGTTCTCTTGCTCAGCTAAGTAGTTAAAGCAGTCGTCCGTGACCTTGCAAGTTGACAGATCCAATTTCACAAGCGCCGAAAACAGGCGTTTCTTTACATCGTCATCATCGGCATCCCTCATAGCCAAGGAGTTACAGTCATTCTCCTGTCGTGATTTGCTGATCAACTCATCCGGCAAAGAAACAGTTGACACCGCCACCGGCATCTTTCCAAGTCCGGAAAGGCTCGTTTTTTGGAACTGCGAATACAGAACAAATCCGGCTATTGACAGTAAGAAGAAAAACATAACAGAAGCGCAGATCACATTTGTACGCCGTAATGAATGCCCTTCAGTTAGAGCGAATACCGAGCGTTCGCTACTTAGCGCCTCTTCACTATCAATGTGAATCTCTTCGCAATTGTGCAGCAACTGGTCGTGCAACCTCTCAAGAATCGGCAGAACGTCCTTCTCCAGCTCAGGTCTGAGTTCCGGTCCCTTGGATAACAACCGATCTACAACATCAACAAGCTCCTCAGGCACGTCAGGACGCGCGAATTTCAATGACGGTGGGATTTCATGTTGGATACTCATGATAGTCTCGATCAATGTACCTCCGCGAATTGGAGGTTTTCCAACTAAACAGCACCAGATCAAGCAGCCAAATGAATAATTGTCGGACCTGGTCGTAATCGCCTCACCCCTGGACTGCTCCGGACTCATGTATAACGGACTTCCTACAAGTTCTCCGGTTAAGGTAATCTGTCCCTCTGTCGCAATGTCTATATCGAGTTTTTTCGCCACACCAAAGTCGAGAATCTTCGCAGTCGTTGTGCCGTCTGGCTTCCTAGCAACGACAACGTTAGCAGGCTTGATATCGCGATGAACGATACCCTGAGAATGAGCGTGCACAAGCGCCCGGCATACCTGAATTAGGACGTCGAGGGCCTCATCTATTGGCGGTATACCTGAGCTCTTAAGAATCTTTTGAAGCGACTGGCCTTCGACATACTCCATGGAGAGATAAGGCGTCTTACCGCACAGACCGAAGTCATATATGGTGGCCACGTTATGATGTCTGAGCTTGCTAGCTAGTCGTGCCTCCGACTGAAAGCGCATTAACTCACGATCTGTGTGAGAGTCACTAATCAAGACCTTCAACGCAACCACAATTTTCAGTTCCACGTCGAGCGCCTTGTATACACGACCAATTGCGCCTGAAGAAACATATTCGAGTATCTTATATCTGTCGAAGACGATCGAGCCGACGTTGAAATCCGGCGCTCCTTGCTTGGTTATGGATGAACATTCTTCCCTCGACATCGGAAATGTAATTAACCTCTACAGACATGGGTTGTTGAGACGTCTCTCAGAGTAGCGTTAATAGAGCTGTTCCCACTGTTAAGGTATCCACTTTTGACGTGTAATAAGCCTCAATACGGACTTGTTGTAAAAACATCTCTCAGCTATAAGAGTAACGGTAATAGAGATGTTCCCAGTGTTACGAGGTTATCAACCACCACGATGCCGGATATTTTCGACCCCGTAGCGGCAGTTTACAAACAGATTGGGGATGACCGACCATTCTTTACCCTGGTCGATGAGTTTTACCTAGGTGTGGAGAAGGACCTGATCTTGCGTCCGCTTTATCCTGAAGATTTAACAGAGTCCAAGCTCCACCTGGCTCTTTTCCTGATACAACGAACAGGCGGACGGACGACTTACAGCGATGAGCGCGGTCATCCGCGCATGCGAGCGAGACATCTGCCCTTTCCCATCGGCACCAACGAGAAGAACGCCTGGATGAAGAATATGAACAGGGCACTGTTGGCGGTGCCCGAGTTCGAACCATGTCTAGATACGCTCACGGAATTTTTCGAGACCTTCGCCACCTTTTTGATCAACAAGCCGGACTGAAAGTCAGCAGGATT
>CAZISK010000910.1:0-3594 GCA_964541355.1 uncultured Candidatus Obscuribacterales bacterium | reverse complement strand
AATCGCTTTGCGTGACAAAAACGATGTGGTGAAAATGGCAGCTGCAAAACTTTGCCTGGAAACGGATGCTAGAGGTGCCAGGGAAGGTGCAATCTTCGCGCTGGCTGATGTTTCGAAAAATGGCGCGATGCAGGCAAGCAAAACGCAGGCGATGGACCTGCTGAAAGCGGCAGCGGCATCAACCCCCGAGCTTGTCCAGAGAGCCTTGGCTGAGACCGCGACAAGAGCAACTTCGCCGTCAGAGCGCTCCCCAGTGGCAATCGATGTCCGCATGCAACGCCATTTCGAAAACCTTCGCCGGCAATTTTCCGGCAAGGAGTTCGGTGCAGGCTGGCTAGAAAAAGACTTCGATCACTTCGCCAGAAAGAACCACTGCAACATGCTCTCGCCAGAACTTCGGGAAGGTATGATCGATAAAGATATTCAAAAAATCTGGGAAGCTCATAGTGGTGCTTTTAAGAGTGACAAAATAAGGCTTGAAGCGGTGAAGACAGCACTTAACGCTCAGGTTCAGAAAGTCTCAACTGAATTTGGAAGCGTGATCGATACCGTGCTCAACCCCAGTGCTGACACTCAACAACGCAAGGACGCAATCCAGGCGTTGATTTATGTCATCAACAACGATGGGGCAGTCCTTAGATTGAGTCAGGATAATAAATGGGCGCGCCATGCAGTACATAGGCCAGATTGTACGAACCAATGCATTGACAAGGCAATTGATGCGATCGTTGCCGTTAGCTCGGGGAAAGGGTTGGCCGCCGGCGAGATGGAGCCCGTACTCAGGCAGCTGTTAATCGAGAACACCAGCCTGACTCGCACAAACAAAGCGAAGCTAGTTGCCGGTCTTGATGCTCTCGCCTCGAATGGTGGTTTGTCGAGGGAAAACACCGTTTCGATTCTGACTCTTGCATTCGAAACTGAAATGCGATTCGGGCCGCGTGCTACTCAGTTCGACCATCATGGGAGCTTGCAATACCAGAAAGCGTTGCTGGATCAGATGGTCAATCACGGGAATGCAGAACTGATCCCTATCCTAGATTATTTTTCCTCCAAACATCACAACAAAGAAATTAAGGAAGCTGCAACCAAGATTCGCGACTCGCTCAAGTCATCCACCAGCGATATAGTGAAACGTGCTGTAGATGGTATGTTGGCAGACACTCGTGGAGAAAATGGCTTCCCAGGTATTGTGGACGTTCATGATGCTCGCATCCCATTGCTGAGGGCAGCAGCTAACGACAACAATTTACCTGTCGAAAAACGGTTTCGTGCAGCAGAGATTTTACTAACAGCCAGCAATCGGGCTATTAGTCAAGACCTTCGAAAAGAGGCGGCCAATGCATTTGCAAGATGGGGCACACGATACCCGCACCCCGACGAGTCTATCCGCCTCAGAGCAATTGCAGTCGTTCTCGACAACAATAACGTTTTGTATTCTGAGAGCGATAGGAAATCGGCCGCCCTGGCCCTGGCTCGGCTATCGATAGGCGGCGGCGAGCAAATCCGCGAACGTGCCATGTTCCACCTTACTAAACTAGAGAACGTGGAGTCCAGGACAGCAGTAGATCAAGTACTCAGAAGTGCTCTCCTGTATGCCGACCATCCCGATAAGAGAGCCACCATAGAATCAGCTCTAGAGCGAGTTTTTCGGATGCATGAGCAAGCTCTGAAGCAAAATGAGCCTGGATTGTTCGGCAAAGAGCAAATAAGAGTACTGTCACAGCTGGTGCTGCGTGGTAACAATACTGCCGCTCAACAGCTTCTGGGAAAACTGTCTTCCCAATTGGGTGTGGAAGTCCTGCGCACCGCAGCCGATACCGCTCAGGATTATTTGACAGATATCAAGACAGAGAACGCACGAAGAGCGAAAAACTTGGAAGCCTTGAAAGAGCTTGCCAAACAAAGGAATTGGTCGGAGAAGTTAGAAAAAGAGATGGCCGCAAAACACGCACCGATCAGTCCGGACCCGGTCGTTCTTAAGCGCTTCGCCGACCTGGTGACGTCCCTGGAGAAAGACCTCGTTCAATCACGCGAATCCGATGCAGAGCTCTTCAAGGCATTCAGTTTTGTTCGCCACCTGGATGGAGCGGAAATCTCCGCGCTGAGAGTACGCGTCGATAAAGCAATCGAGCGTCTAAAAGCAGGTCCTCCAGCCGACAACTCCGATCCTAGAAAACCGTGGCTCGACTGGTATGAAAAGGAAACGTACAAGGAACCCACAGACACCGAACAATTGAGCAAGTATTCAAAAGCACTACGCGAGACGAGTAACGACAAGGCACGCATGGATATTCTGTCGGACGTACTAGTGTTAGCTGCCTCCTCATCAGACAAATCGGTGCGTCAAAATGCATTGGAGATCTTGAAAGCAACGAAGGGCGAAGAGCGCCAGCTCCTCAAGTTAATGGTGACCCAACTAGCAAAAGAAGACCCAAAACGCCGCTACACCGAGGCACAGCGGGCTGTGGTAAGAGAGCTTGAAGCGGCAGTTAAGTAAATCCAGAAAGTTAGAAGCAACAGAAATCTCAAATCAAATATAGATCTAGATTGTTATTTTCGAGCTAGAAACAGCCCCTAAAACTTATTCTTTGATATTCTCTTTGGTAGAGTTCAAAGAATAACAACAATAAATGGTAAGCCTCCTACTAGTCGAAGACGATCCCGAGCTGGTCGAGACCATCAAGGACTGGGCCACGAGCCTTTCGCACACATTGACAGTCTGCACGGACGGCAAAGAAGGTCTGCAACAACTTCTCGCAGGCGCATTTGATCTGGCAATCCTGGACTGGGAACTCCCATCGCTAAGCGGCGTCGATGCCTGTCGCACCTATCGGGAAGCCGGAGGGACAGCTCCAATCTTGATGCTGACCGGCAAATCTGCGTTGAACGAAAAATTGCAGGGCTTTGGCGTCGGCGTCGACGATTATCTGCCCAAGCCATTCTTACTCCGCGAACTAACTGCTCGCGTTAGGGCACTCATGCGCAGATCGACGGACGACTATCTGCCAGAAAAGTGGTCCAACTTCGAAATCACTCTCGATCGCCACACCAACTCGCTCACACAGGGCGGCAAGTCGGTTACTTTCAGACCTAAAGAATTCGCCCTTATGGAGTTTCTCTTGCGTAATCCAGGACAGATGTTCACCGCCGATGATTTGGTAAATCACGTATGGGAAAACGACACCGAGACCACGGCAGCGGGAGTGCGCACCTGCCTCAACCGCATGGTTAAGCGTCTCGCGGAAGCAGGCTGCGCGCCTCTCATCAAATCCTCAAGAGCCTATGGGTACTGGTGCGAACTCTCCACAAACGACAACATCACAGCACAAGACAAATAGGCCAGCAGTAAGCAACTTTGATCGTACTGTTCGGAATTCGAAAGCTCTCCGAATACACTCAAACACTAGGACCGACGGCGTCTCGCACGCATATACAGCCTTCCAGTGCTCCCGCTCGGAAATCCAGTGATACCACCCGCGCTACTGAATCGACACAATTTCAGCTATCGGTCCTGCCGAAAATCCCGTCAACTCTTGCAGCGGTACAGTCGCCACCGCCAATTTGATTGATCGCCCTTTGTAAAAGCTAAGCTCC
>CAZISK010000909.1:0-3596 GCA_964541355.1 uncultured Candidatus Obscuribacterales bacterium | reverse complement strand
TTCCGCAAACGGTCTCCAGGAGACAGACTTGAACGTCTTGGAGTGAATGCTTACAAGCAAAAAGCAAATAGCAAATAAAACCAGGACCAGAAAGCGCCTTTGCGGCTCTTCACGGATCCTGGCTTTTACCATTCCCAATTGCCTGCGAAACGGCATTGTTCGCGACAATTGGGTTTGTCTCGGCTCAGCGATCAGGCTGCGGCTGCGGTCCGGCGTGGCTCGCAAACGAACTCTGGGTTCGGGCGGGCGCACAGCCGACCCGCCAGCGCGCAGTCTGAAGATCTTCGATTACCAGCGGTCAACCACCCCGACCATCGCGAAGAAGGTGAAGATGCCGCCGCAGAAGAGGGCGAGCAGCGCCAGGAAGCCCGCTCCGAAAAACGCGAACAGCATGCCGACGACCCACGCGAGCAAGCACAGCATCACGCCGCCCTCATTGCTGCTGTAGGCACAGAATGTACCGACAAAGGCGCCGCCGATGCAGAGCAAAACGCTAAGGTTGTCGGCACCTGCGCAGTACGCTCCGAAGGTTAGAAGACCAGCGATACCCAGAAGCACGATGGTGATCGTTCGGTCTAGAGTCATGACACGTCCTTTCAAACCGAAGGCCGCACGACGAAAAAGACGCCGGTGTCGTCTTTGCGACACAGAAGGCGGACGTCAAAATTCGCATTCCAACCAGCGAAGATACACACAGAAGACGTAACTGACCGATGGTCAGATGACAGTGCCCAGCAAAAGATGCGCTGCCGAAAGGCTATGGCATTTTGTGAGCGTGTCTGCTTCTGCGGTGTCCTTCGATGACGAGATGTGCGGTAATGTTGATACCTGACTCTACTTGAATATCCGGCACCTTTGAAAGTTGCTGTATCCTAATTTGGCTTTTATACTCGTAACTCTGCGCCGACAAGTTCGCATGCCAGCACTTGCAAAATGCGCTAAATTCCTCACAGGTGCGTATTAACGTGATTTTGCGCCAACTACATTGGATATTGTCGGACTGACTTAGTATTTGGGACTCACCATATGCGGTATCACCGTCGGTGATGATATGACGATTATATCAAAAACCCTTTGGTCGCTAGTAGAGCTACGCTATGTAGGATGGCATAACAAGCGCATTCTTTAGCTACCGTTAACGATCCCGTTCTGCGCCAGCTGCGCAGGCCTGATCGCACAAAACGTACAAATTCAACATAGCATCTTACTTAACTTTCCGTTGAAGAGCTATTGATCACAAGTCTAGTGTGATCGTGCTTTTTCACTGTCGTGATTCTTTAACCCGTTCCTCCAATCAAAACCCTTTTCCCTCTGCTTATGGCTATCTGTCCTGCTTGCGATGTCGCAAGTGGGCTGTGTTTTGTTTTCTTCCACAGATCCCTGGAGATCGAAAACATGAGCTTGAACAGCATTCTCAAACTGCCCGGTCGCATCCTGACCGAGGTCACGTTTCCATTCATCCAGCATGTACTCTGGGAACACCAGGCCCCGTTCTACGCCGGACTGTTCGGCGGACCCGGCTCAGGCAAGGGTGGTCTCGCCAAGGCACTTGGACCCCGCCTCGCGGAAATCCTCGGTCACAAGATTCCCCAATGCTCGACTGGCGACTGCTTCCGCGATGAGATCAATTCCGGCAGCGCCCTCGGTCGGACAGTCGCGCCCATCCTCGCAAAGGGCGACCTCGTCGCCGACGACATCACGATCAACGTGATGCGACAGCAACTCAAGCGCTGGCGACATCGCCGCGGCGTCATCATCGACGGGCTGCCGCGCACCGAAGAGCAGGCTCGACTGCTCGACGGCGTGATGGACGATTGGGACGTGGAAATGCCGTTCCTCTTCTACCTGGACGGAGAGCCGAATGACTTGCGCGTGCGGCTCATCGGACGCCGAGTCTGCACCAACAACAAGTGCGGCGCGATCTACCACATCGACTTCGACCCGCCCAAGGTCAAAGACGTGTGCAATATCTGCAAGAAACCGCTCTTCCAGCGTAAAGACGATAAGCCCGAGGTTATCGATCCTCGGATCGAAAAGTTCCTCGCCACCAAGGACCCGATCCTCAAGTACTACGAGCGGGACGGCCGGTTGTTCACCATCAAGACCAACAACGTCCAGCCGAAGGCAACCGTGGTCAACACGGCGCTCGAGATGATCCGCATCAACCTGATGACGGGGTAATCCGCGTCGCCTTTGCAACATGCTCCAGGTCGTGCATCCATCGCAATTCGCAATCGCCCGCTTTCGAGTTGCGAAATGATGGCGTTCGAATAAAAGCGAGTCCGGCGCAAGCTTTCAGTCCGTGAATGCATCCTCACTGCGACCCGATACTAAGCGCCAAACCGAGAGAACCGACCAGTCCCCCAGCGGGCGGATTGGTTCTCTCGTCTAACCCCGGCTTCTACTATTGCATGTCGTTCACCGAGATTTCAGCTAGAATGGCTTTTGTCGCTTGTTGTTGAAATTCCATGCCCGAACATCAAATTGTTATCAATCTCAAAGGCGAGCAGTTCGAAAAGGTACAACGGCTGTCTCGGTTGGCCGGATCCAATTCGGTCAGCGCCTTTGTAAAAGAGCGTGTCCTCGCACTGCTGGGCGTGGAAGGAGAGGCGACGGAGCAAAGCGCGCTACAAGAGCCTTCGGCTCAGCAAATCCAGGAGATCAGTCAGGAACTGTCGCGCATGCATCGAGAGCTGCAGGCCTTCATAGCCGAATCGTTGAGTTCGAGCTCCCCCGGCGAGGCCGGAGAAGACTCTGCTTACTTCGAAGGAGACCTGACGGAACAAGCCTATGAAGCCTATCGCAGCTTGCAACAAGCGATTAACGAGGAACTCTATGGCACCACTACCGGCGGTGACAGTCAACAAGCTGAGACTGCGGAAGACATCAATATTTTCAGCCAGATGGCTGCCATAACCAACAATCAAACTGCCGATCCGGACAATCCCGGTCAAGCCGGAATCTATACCAATCGTCCGGCCGAAAGTGTGTTTTTGCCCCAACAAATCGCTTATCCAGCCCAGCCCAATGACGAACTCGAAGATCTTGCCGAGCGCGCCTTCGCAATTTCCCCCCGTCTCGGAACAGATACTCCCGGCTCGACTCAATCGCAAGGCTTCAGGAAGCCTCAAAAGGACGATCCTCTACAAGACCTTTTAGACGACACCATAATTGAGCAGGCGGAAAAACAGCGCATGGCTCAAGCCGGCGGTCCTGCTCCAACCGATCCTTATCAAGGCGGCATGGTATACGCCTTTGACGAGCCTGCTCCAGCACAATTGACATCCAATCCGGTAACACCCGTCGAGAAAGAGGACAGTAGTCCAGAACTCAACAGCTATGCGATCCCACCCGAAGAACTGATCGCTCCAGCGACGCATGTTGAACAGACCGAGGCAGCTTCAGAGGCTCCAGTTCTAGACTATGAGCCGGATTCGACTGATGATTCTCAGGAGCAGCCTAACGAAGATGTGCAAGAGACGATGTACACGGTTTACTCACCATCTGATGAAAAAGAGATGGAAGAGTCACAGAGCACAGTCTCCACCCAGGACACGAACGACAGTACGAACGACGACGATGACGACGAGAACGTA
>CAZISK010000908.1:0-3602 GCA_964541355.1 uncultured Candidatus Obscuribacterales bacterium | reverse complement strand
TTCTCGATCACCATCGCCTTGATCCGGCCGGACTCGATGGCAGCAGGCAGCTCGACAGTATCGGGACGCAAGCTGATCGTGCGACCGAAGGTTTCTTTCGCTTCTTCGTCCTGCCCGAGAGCCTGATAAACAACTGCCAGACAGTTGATGCTCTGACAGAGCTCGTCCTTGGTCTCCTTTGATTCCGCTTGCTTGACCGCCTTCTTCAGATAATCGACGGCCTTCTCAAGGTCGCCTTCCTCTGCGGCTGCATATCCTTCGTCGTGGAGTTCGCTCCATTTGCTCATTACAAAGCTCCTGAATCATCGCGATTGACCGCCCGATCCTATCACATCACAACAGCCCGAGAATGTAATCCCCCTCTACCCGGGATGATTCAAGCCAGTTAAAGATAGATTCAGAACGAAGCTCGATTATCGAAGAACGGTACCTGTCCTTATACTCGAGGAAGTCACGACAGACATCTGCAATTCTGTTAATCTCCGAAACATTGAGCGACACTCCAATCTGATGTCTCAGCCGATTCTCAATCGGCTCGATGCCAAGCTCGCTGCATTGAGGATTGCTCACTTTCAACGGCGTATCGATGAACAAGACCGGGCGCTCTGTGCCAAATGCATACTCGAAGGCGATTCCAGATCGATCGGTGACAAGGACATCGGCCTGATGAATTGTCATTTTGCGAGTTAAATCACCCTCGACATGTATATTGCTGTGCCCTTGCACCAGTCGCTTCATATCGTTTAACAGATTCTTCTTCGTGGAGAGCGATTGCGGGTGGGGGCGCAGATGTACTTGGAATGGACAGCCGACGAAAGCCTTGATTATTTCCTCGAGATGAGCCTCTAGTAAGGAGGTATCGCCCCATGTCGGAGCAACCAGGACTGTGCGTGTCGCATCTGCCGGATTTTCAGCGTCGAGCTTCTGATGCTCCTGATAGATGGCTTCTAATCGATGATAGCCGCTCTCGACCAGTTGCTTCGGGTTGATACCACCCATAGTTTCACGCTTGCGAATCTCTTCGACCTGGTGCGGTCCGACACAAAATATGGCATCGTAATGATCGAACGCTCCATTTCTGTACTGCTGGTGAGTACTGATCATAGCGTGAAACTTATAGACGAATTTGGCGGTCGATTCGCCCTTAGCGATAAAAAAGTTGTTGAGATCAGGCATTGTCATAACGACGACCCTGGTGTCCAACTTTGAAAGAACCAGGCCTAGACAATACTTAACGTAAAACGGTTTTATTCTAGGATTGCTTGTTTTGAAAATCGGATCGTTTCGATCGGAGGTGATGTAGCATATTTCGAGAGAGGAGTTTGCCAACAAGTAGTCGATCAGTCCCTCATAATACTGGTAGTAAACATCACGTTCGGAATAGAACACCAGGCGGCGCAGCTCTTTGTTCTTGTCTTCGAAGAGATTCATTGAATCTGCCAATTCGCGAAGGAATGCTTTCATCAGAGACCAGGAAACCCTCCGCACAGATCGATCAGTATTTCTTGAAGATCATTTCTCGTCAGATTTCTCGGATTATTGCGAAGGCGCTCAACGTTGATCTGCTCGATGATCGCATCCACATCCGCCTGCGACGCAACTCCGATCATTCGAAGGTCAGTCTCCAATCCGATGCTGTGCATGAGCTCCTTGAGCATATTGCGCGAAGCGATATCCGACGGACAACCAAGCAGCTCATTAATCTCGGCGATGGATTTTTTGACATGCGCCGCACCGCGCGCGTCGTTGACATCATCTTCGTTAACACCCGCATTATAGACGAACAGCGCACCTAGCGTGAGCGCCACGGCATGTCCGTGTGGGACGCCATGTATTGTAGTCAGCGGATACGATATCGCATGCGGTGCAGTAGTAGTCGTTAAATTAATAGCTTTACCTGCAAGAAGCGCTGCTTTTGCCATCGCTTCCCGGGCCTCTCTGGTCCCTTCCAGGACAGACTCCTTGAGATACCGCACAGCCAGCCCGATACTCTCGCGACTGTATCCGCGTGATTCATTGTTGGATCGCGTCGACCAGTATGACTCGATAGCTTGACTTAGCGCATCCATTCCGGAAGATGCCGCAACTGTTGGCGGCATCTTCATGGTGAGCGCCGGGTCAATAATAGCGTAGTCGGGAAGCAGGGAACGGTCCGATACCGAATACTTCAAATCGTCCAGATAGATGACGGCAAACTGAGTAACTTCACTCCCGGCACCCGCCGTCGTGGGGAGCGCCACTAAAGGCGGTGCAGCTAGCAAGCGAAATGGGATTTGATTCTTTAGATAGTCTCGAACATTACTCTCCGGATTCGAGAAGAATCGCACGAGCTTCGCCAGATCGATGACACGTCCGCCACCAACGGCAACGATTATGTCGAAATCTTCCTTTCGAAAATCTACAAGCGCCCTTTCGACATCTTCCACACTAGTGTATGAGCCTTGATGACTGTGTCTTGCAAACTGTACATTGCTGAGAGTCGTACTCAAATTGCTATTAGACGTGCAGGAGTCAAAGCTCGCCGTACCGGAAACCAAAAAGACTTTCTTGGCTTGACGACCGTCGAGAATAGCCGATAGTCGATCGACTTCACCAAAGCCGAAGAAGATGTTTCGCGAATCAGTATCATCTATAACCATGGATCCCCCCGCTATTGGATAAAACTGCAAAACCGATCGCGCATGTCGTGCAGCGGTTTTGTAGGGCGACCCAGATTGCAACGGGCTCCTTTTCGCACGCGCACTTCTAGGAATGCCGGACCCTTAGCAGCTTTTAGTTCTACCAGCGCTGCGCGGAGTTCTTCTTCGGTTGCCACAGAGCGCGCAAAATTGTAATTGCAAGCTCGGGCGATGGCGCATAGATCGACTTCGAACCCAACTGTAGGTTGACCACCGACCGAATCGTGTGCGGCGTTGTTCAAAACGACGTGGCGGAAATTTTCACACCTGCTCGTTCCACAGATAGCCAGGGAGCCCATGTGCATGATAACGGCACCGTCGCCTTCGATACAGTAAATCGTACGATGTCGTTTTGCCCGAGCGACGGCAAGCGCGATCTGATTTGAGTGTCCCATACTGCCAACGGTCAGGAAATCGCTGTCATGCAGTTGCTTAGAGAGCTCGCGTTGTTCGAATACCTCCCTAGAAGCCATTCCTGTGGTCACGACGAAGATATCCCGTTCTTCCGTTGCCGACAGAATAACTTCTATCGCATCCTCCCTATTAAGCGGCAAATTGCTTTCCCCACCTTTCACGGACAGCGGGTCGAAAATACCAGCCTGGCATACAATTGCCGAAGGTCCCTGCCTGCCGGTTTTATCTCCACCGCCGCCGGTTTGTTCGAAGGCCTGGTCGACCAACTTTTGCCATTCGTCGCTGTCCGGACCGATCACCACATATGGTATCTCGAGCGTCTCCAGCATTTTGAGCATCAGTCTCCCCTGGACTACATGCTGCGGCTCATCGTGCTTGCCAGGCTCGCCACGCCAGCCGATAAGCAATACCATCGGCAGTCCATATACCTCCGGACTGGCTAGAGATAGAAGCGGGTTGATCGCATTTCCAAATCCGGAATTTTGCAAATATACGACGGCCGGACTACCC
>CAZISK010000907.1:0-3602 GCA_964541355.1 uncultured Candidatus Obscuribacterales bacterium | reverse complement strand
ACGCTTCACCGCAGTTGGTGTCATAAGATGTGAGTGAATCATCTTTATTGCAACCAACCTGCCGATTGGCAGCTGCTTGGCCTTGTAAATGATGCCCGCACCGCCTGCGCCAATCGAGGCCAGGAATTCGTATTTATCCTTTAACGGAGTTCTGGGAATGTCTGGCAGATCGAGCGTCGGCGCCTCAGGCAAGTTGTTGGAGGGGGTCACTTTCGGCTGCTTTTTCGTGGAATTAGACCCGTCATGCTCATGACGATTACCTGGGGCGGCATGCCCGCTATTCTCCGCGTCGTCATTGTTGCTGTCTGTCATGTCTGCGATTTGAACGACCGATAATCGGCAAGTTGGCCTCTCGTTGCCGACCTGATGCACAACGCCCTTGGTTGTCTTTTTACCCTCAGTCGGAAGACAAGCCATCATTTGATCGTTGTACTAAAATGAACTTTGACCGAGTCGAAGGACGCCAATCCGTCCGTATCTGGCTTCGACGCCAATCAGAAGGATAAATCGATTGAAAGTACCTGGATTTCGCCGAATTTTGATACTCGCTTTCATCCTCGCAATTGGGAATCAGCTTCCCGGTACAGCTCGTGAAGCGGAGTGTTGCAATGCCGCCGGCGACGACAAATTGTTGGTCCAACGCTTACAGTCCGCCACGCTATTGATTGCCAGAGCTAAACAGCTCAACCATGACACTTCTAAGCTTTCCAATCTGGTTGGGAAAATTGCCGCCAACGCCACGACTGTTGATGTTTATTCTCAGTATGAAGACATCTTTCACCAATACGAGATCGCGCTCAAAAATTACAAACAGCACCGTCGAGAGTATTTCGACCATGTACAGCGGTTTCATCAAACGCAGCAGCCGGATATGATTTCTGGTCAATCCAGCAGTTTTGGCTCCAATGCTCAATCCAGTCTCGGTATCAAACCGATGAAGTTCCGGGTCAACGACGCTTGCGATCAATTGCAGCAATTGGAGTCCACCCTGATCGCCAATGAGGGGAAATTGGATAGTATGATTTACGCGCTGTATGGGGCGCAGCAGAAGGAAGGCCAGACCTCATATGCAGCGCTTTGGTCTGAAGCGAACCAGCTGGCCATTGCCGATAGCGCTCTGGCAAGCCAATTCAATCATCTCGGTATCCAGAAGACTGCCGGTATATCGCAAAGCGTGCGGAGCTTGATCGATGAAGCCAATCGTGATGGCGCGTACAGCGCACACTTGCAAGCTTACAATAATCTATCGCGCGGAAATGATCTGGAGAACGAGATCTATCAACGCAGCAATATGCATGGCAAATTCGCGCTGAGTATGTTGTCTCGACTTGCGAGGATGAAGCCCCCCGATATGGCACTTTCTCAGGCTCCATCAACAGACAACCGGGTCTACTCGGCTGAAGATCTTTCCAACGAGTCACGGGCGCTAGATGCTGAGTATGCAGATGTGCAAAATCTATTTGCCAAGCTTGAAGTTGTAAGAAAATCGTTGCCACCAAGCTTTCAAAAACCAGGGGAATAATATCTTGGGACTGCGCGAGGGTAGTTAGTGGAAAACCTTCTGTCGATTGGTGACTGTATCAGTTTTGCGATCCGTCGCTGTCGAAAGGACTTGCATTTTCTATTTAGAAAGCTCTTACTGCCGTCCGCTGTAGAGATGGTCGGCAAAGTCTTTCTCCTCTGGGGCGCTCGAGTATTTCTATCCAGTTTGCACAACGGACCGGGAGAGAACTTCTTAAGAGGTATCAGTATAGGGCTGGTTGGGTTCGTCATATGCATTCCTGCCGAAATCTGGCTTACTATGCTGCAACTCGCATACGTACGAATGATCGTCTTGCAGGAAGAGGATTTTGAAAAGTCATTCGCCAAGACATGGCCAAAATTTTGGTGCGTGTTATTGTATGCCGTCGGATTTTATCTTCTGTTGATGGCATGGGTATTTGTCTGGACCGTTGCATTTGGCATAGCGGGTTTCGTCGGCAAGCTTTCTTCGGCAATCGCACTGATAATGATTCCAGTCTTGTTACTCATGGTTCTTCTGACCGTGTTCTCTTTGGTTCTTTTGCTGCTGCCCGTGTCTCTGTTGTTCATCGTATTGGCGTGTGAGGACACCGACGTTTTTGATGTAATCTTCCGCACGATTCAGCTTACGTTTCGACGATTTATCACCACCTTTGGGTTCGTCTGTTCCCTCGGTGTGTCCTGGCTGATGCTCTACACCGCGATGACATCCGTGCTTCAAATCATGTACTTCATGGCCTATCAACGCGCTGGGGTGTACACCAGCCCAAAGCTGGCTTCAGAGGTTCAACTACCTATTGAATTGCAAGTTATGGGCGGATTTTGGAATTCGGTAGTGTACATGTATTTGATGCCGGTACTTTTTTTGGCAGCGGGCTATTTCTACTACAGCATCAGGACCCGCGAAGAAGGACTCGACTTGACCTATCGCGCCAGGAAATTGATTGATACTGTGCGTCATTCCGCATAGCGCACGAGCTGATGAGAATATGAGCAGTCACCGTAGGTGGTATTAATCCCGAGGTTGAAGTTCTCGAATGTGATAACTGACCACGTCTTGAAAACTGCGCGATAGTTGGCTTGAGTGCGCTTGTTATCTTTCTACAACCTGCTTAAAACTTGCGAACATGAAGCTTTTTTATAATGGCTGAATGTCTGATACTGTCGCTGTTGTATATGCAAGCTGGCGAATCCTGCTCATGACAATTCTTGCAAAGAGAACCTGAGGCGGGCTAGAATTTCTGCCGCATTAATGAAGTTCCGCTTGACTACGGGGCGAATCAGTTGTTCTCTTAACAGGCATCTTGATCATGACCAGACTAAATAAAGTGGTATCAGTTGCGGTGGCAGGCTGTTTTTTGCTGGGCACACCTGGAAGCGTTCAAGCAGAAGAGCGAGAGCCGGCCAAGGGCTCATCTTTTTCACAGGTAGTGGTAAATGCACCACCTGAGGAAGTCTATAAAGCCATCATCAAACTTAGAGATCAAAGCAAAGACTCCGTGAAGGAGCTCTCTAGAGAAGGGCAACATGCTTGCATTCTAGAAGAGACTTTCGACAATCTTCCCATTATTGGCGATGCGAAGTGCGTGTACAAGGAAGTCTATGTACCGTACAAAATGATCGAATACTATATGGTTCGATCCGAGAAGTTTCGTGCATTTGAAGGGCGATGGCAGATTGCGCCTGCCGGTTCCGGAGAAGCTACAAATTTGAGCCTTTCTTCATACGTTGATCTGGCGATTCCAGTTCCCTTTGCAAAGCAACTGACTAAGATGCAAACGATGAAGGGCGTCAAAAAGCGGCTCAAAGAAGTCAAAACCATCTGTGAGAGCCCTAGTCATTCGGTGAAATAGTCGCCTCGATCAGGCGCTTCTAAACACGTCCGAGGCAAGGCCTTTGTAGAGTTCGGCGGCTGACTTGGCTGCATCCAGCCTGGCCTGTCCACCAGCGTCCAGGTTGCTCCTTCCGGCAAGCGAAGCTACTGTTGCCTGCTCGGCCAGATACTGCTGCTGGTAGACTTGAGCCCGACTCCGTGCGTCTAGCTGCGCTCGTTTCCGTTGTTGATCCAGCGGGTCTTTTCC
>CAZISK010000906.1:0-3618 GCA_964541355.1 uncultured Candidatus Obscuribacterales bacterium | reverse complement strand
AATGCTGTGTTTGCCCACGACAATGCGAAGGTTGCAGCGAGAGAGAACACTCGTGTCGAGGCCCACGACAATGCCTCGGTAGTTCTCCAAGACAAAGCGAGCTGCACTCTTCGGGGGAACTCTACAGCTATCGCGAAAGGTGCTTCTACCGTCAAAGCCACAGACTCGAGTAAAGTAACAGCACAAGACAGTGCGCGCGTGGATGCATCTGGTGATTCATCCGTACAGGCGACAGGCAAGAGCGTCGTGGTGAACGCCTCCGGAAGAGCGAGTGCATACGCCTATAAAGGAGCTCGTGTGAATGCCTCCGAAAGCAGTCGAGTCGAGGCATTTGATGAAGGAGTCGTATATGCCAAAGACAGAGCGAACGTCAAGGTATCAGGCAGTGTCAATGTTGACGCCTCAGGCAGCGCCAATATTCGTGCACATGGTGAAAGTTTCGTTGCAGCCTCCGACAATTGTAAGGTTAGGCTGAGGGACCATGCCACCGGGAGCGTTGACGGGAACGTAGACGCACATGCTTCAGGTAATACCAGACTTTGTGCCGCTGGCAAGGCACGTGTATCGCTCACGGATAACGCAGAGGTTGAAGCCCAGGCGTACACGCAGGTTACAGCGAACAGGAATGCAAGGGTGTGGGCCAATGGTCATTCGAAAGTCTCACTCAGGGGCAACTCATTTGCCGAGGCTAGATTGAAATGCGAGGTTGACGCTCGCGATGACGCGAAGGTTTTTTCTCACGATCAGTCGCTAGTGAGAGCTAAAGGCAGAGCTTCAGTCAACGCAGAGGACCAATCGGAAGTTTATGCGTCGGATCATTCAAAAGTAACCGTAGGTCAATCCGCGGCAGGCACCGACATAAAGCCCGGAGACGGATGCTACGTCGAAGCATCAGGACAAGCTAAAGTAGAGGCTTTTGCGGGGACAATAAAGACACAGGACAAGGTCAGCGTCGTTGGTAGAGGCAACACCAGGGTTACAGCGGAGGGTGAATCGCAGGTCGACTTGCAGGACACAGCCAGCGCGAATGCGATGGGGAATGCAAGGGTTAAAGCTCGCGATTCATCTAAAGTATACGGAACCGGAAATTCGGCTATCACTGCGGGAGATACCACTTCAGTAGAGATACTCGACCAGGCGACGGCCACTGTATCCGGCAAAGCTAATTTGCTCTGCTACTCTCGAACTAATAGCGTATCTGCGTCTGGAGAATCGACTGTCGATTCATTCGGCGGCAAAATTCAAGCTTTCGATAAAGCCAAAGTTCATTCCCGCAATGGTTCATCTGAAATAGAAGCGTTTGGCGATACCAAGGTTTCCGCGATTGGCGGGAAAGTTCGACTTCATGAGCGTGCCCATCTGGACATCTTGGAGGGCACCAAACAGACGGAAGTAACAGCAGAAAGTCACTCTTCCGTAGACGCCACAGGAACTAAGAAAACGGACGCACTGGGACGAAATGTCAGTCCTGGCAAACCAACGGCAAAAGTGTATGCGAAGGGCAGTTCCTCGATAGTGGGAACTGATAAAACTTCAGTAGAAGTGAACGCGATCGATGCAAATCCAACTGTCACCGGCTGCAATGTCAACGTAACGAACACAGCAAGCGTTCAAGCAACTGACTGCAACGTACGAGCGTCCGGCAACTCGAAAGTGAAGGCGACAGACTGCTCCGTGCAGGCACTGGAGACCTCTAATATAGAGGCCAGAGGGAAGACCGAAGTGCTCGCTTACGATAATGCCCGCGTGCGACAGTTCGGACGAGACGTGAAGGTTACAGAACACAGAAACGGCAGACCACCTTACAGGTCTCCCAGGTAGATGGGAAGTCAGTATCACGGTCCTGTCAGCGCGAGACTAGCCGCCTAGATTCAGGAATCGATAAAACTCCCTCGCTTTCGAAATCTTCACCAATTCGAATCGATTCTGGCCCTGAGCATGGGGACCGATCGCGCAGTTCATCAGTGTCCGTGTCGATTCCGACCGTAGCGGTGTCATACGGTCGTCATATCCACAGTCTATCTTCAAACTGCCACCCTTACGAAGACCTTCACGAGAACCATGAAAGCATGAAGTGATCTGCAAACGGATGACAACATGGATCAAACGCAGTTTTACCATTTGAGGGAAGTCCGTCAAATGAAGCATCTTCTCGCTATCTGTACGGCACTATTCGCGCTTGCAGTGATACCGACGATCGCCCAAGCTGATGAGTCGATTATCGATTTGGTGGAGCGCACTAATACATTCAAACATCCGGAGCTGGACAAGAAGCAGATCCGAGAGATTCTACTCCAAGCAAGTGAGACTGCTACCACTGCACCCGGGAAAGGCTGGTGCTTGTACCTGTTGGCGAGCTCCTATGACGGCATCGATGAGCATTTCGAAGAAGATCGTGCCATGGTTGTTTCCCTGTACGAACAAGCCGACAAACTTCTGAGCACAGACAGCGACGAGTTGAAAGCTCTGATGACGTATAGGCATCCAGGTTCCCCTAGTTTCGATACACCAAACGGCTATGCAAAGCATGCTCGATATCTCGTAAAATCCGGACGGGATCAGCTCGGACCAAGAAGGGTACAACGAATTCTTCTCAACTCGGCGCAAGCTGTTGAAGAAGGGAAATATGAACTCGCTGCGCAACTATATAGGAGCGCGATTGCGATGGCGCAGAATACGTATAGAGACTTTGCAACGATCTTAGGAGGATGGCAGGTGGACGGAGAGCTCGTGCGCATTCCGGTCTCGCTTCAGAAGAAGAGGCGTTTCTCCGAGGCCGAGGCACTGCTTCAGGACTTGCTTGCCCGTGACAATAGACTCAACAAACTTGGGGTGCTTAAGGATAAGGACTACGTGAGGGCAATGGCCGCAGACAATTTCCAGCTAGGCGAATGCTTTTACCACCTCAAGAAATACGATCTGGCCGAACAGCACTTCAAAAAAGCACTCGCCTTTAGACAACAACTGTACGGACAGTCCCATGCCTGTCCAGCTCGCGTGATGGGTTACCTGGCGCAGGTCTATCAAGTGCGCAATCGCAAAAGCGATGCCGATCGACTACAAAAACAGGTCGATAAACTTCTTCCTCGCTGCCCGACCTGTGCTTCCAACCTCAATGTCCTCCCCTATTGTTACGGAGATCCAATAGGGGTCAACCTCACTCATTTTAGGCAGGAGTTCGCCATCGGTGGCTGCATTTCCAACTCTGAATCTCCCAACTGGGCATGCACGCACTGCCACCAGGGTTTCCGAAACCCAACTATAGAGACCAGAGATAAAGCGCAACGCACACGGAGACGCTAGCTTGGTAGTATTCGAACTACAGCATCTCCTCGTTCGACTAGCTTGTGCGCGTTCCGCGAACATGTCAACAAAATGCTCACAGCGCATGGTGCCCCGTTGCCGGGTAGGATGCAACGAAACTGAATATTAGTGACCTACCTCGAAGTCACGAGAGACAATAAGCACACTACAATATTCGCTCGTCTTCCGCGCCGGTAGCACAATCATACAGATCATAGATCGTCAGTCCATTTGACGATGTGATCGGTCTGCCGTTTTCACCAATTCCATAGAGCAAAAACTTTTTGTCGCCATTGGAGACGACGCCTACAGTCC
>CAZISK010000905.1:0-3623 GCA_964541355.1 uncultured Candidatus Obscuribacterales bacterium | reverse complement strand
AGACAGTCTCTGCCAGATCAGTCAGATATGGTGCAGCAATTGACCAAGCCCTTCGGCTCGTGGCTGGAGGAGAAATAAATGTCAGCTCAGTTTTTTATGTGCCGCCAAATTGTTTTGACCTCGCCAGGAAGAAATTACGATATTTTCTTAGAACCCGGAGTGAACGTCATAAAAGGACCGATCTTCACAGGGAAAAGTTCGATAATGGAGCTTATCGACTACGTTTGTGGAGCGAAAGCACCGCTAGGTTATCCAGAAATAAAAAAATGTTCGGATGTTTTGGTTCACCTCAGTGTTTCAGGAGAAGAGCTAACCATAAGGCGATCTCTGGCAAATAGTAACGCGAAATCGATTATTCATTACGGCACCATGGGTGATGCCCTAGCTGGTACGTCACCGATAAAGGAAGTTTCCTGGAAGCATGAGAAAGGGAAAGAGTCGCTCAGCAGCGAATTACTGGAGAGGCTTGGTCTGGGTGATATCGAAATAAAAACAGCACCGACGCAAGACGCATCTGATACAAACTTGTTTAGCATGCGGGATCTACTACGCATGCTGTACATCAGACAATCCAGGATGGGTTCTAATCCAGGTTTCTTCGAGAACGATTTCACAGATAAAATAAAATGGACCGCAGCTTTCGAAATACTGCACGGATTGTACGATGCAAGAGCGACACATTTGTCGAAGTCTTTGAAACAAGCGAAAGAAGAAAAAAAGGCATTAGAGGAAGACCTAGCAGTGAGCCAAAAATTCCTGGCTGATTCGAAGGTTCCTACTATTGACGAGCTGACAAAATTGCTTCGAGAGATTGTTGCGAAGAGAACAGCGTTGGAGGAAGCTTCAGAAAGGCAAAAGGATGAAGAGATTGAACAACTCGGCATCAAATCAGAGCTTCTGGAGAATAGAGAAGATCTCATTGCATCGGCAAATCGCCATTCCGCTCAAAATTCCGAACTCGAAAGAGCCCTCACGCAGTTAGGCAAATTGAGAGTTCAGTATGAACGGGAACTATCGCAACTAGAATTTCTCAAAGAATCCAGCACACTAATCTCACCGATTCCAATCTCACGTTGTCCGGCATGCTTGCAAGCGATTCCACACAAACTTGACGAACATTCCTGCTATACATGTAAGCGACAACTGCCTCAAAAAGAGGAAGAGCTGGTAATTGAAAGCCAGCTTCGCTCGCTAAAATTCAGAATCACAGATCTAGAAAACTACACTCAAGAACTCGCCAAACAGCGGAAATCTCTTCAAAATGAAATGACTGAAGTACTGCAGGGAATTTCAGAAATCGATAAGGCAATCGAGACAGTACGAAAACGCGCGGTATTCCCAAAAGATCGACAATTGCTAGAACAAGCGGCGCTAATAGCAATGGTCGAGAAAGAAGAAGAGCAATGCCGGGAACGGCTACAACTCAGATATCGCGCGCGTGGTGACTATTCGAACCTTTTATCGCTTCAGGAGAGAATCAACAATCTGCAAGCACAACTAGACAGTACTAGAAAGAACAAACCGAGCTCAACAGAAGTCATTGCGGAGCTTTCCATACGGTTCTCAAAGATTTTGAAAACGGTTAAATTTCCGTGGAATGTTGATACCGCAAGACTTGACCCGCAGCACTACCTACCGATCGTGAGAGAGCAAGACTACAAGGAGATCCGAAGCAATGGCGCTATTGCATTGATTCAATGCTCATTTCATCTTGCCATGCTGGAATACAGTCTTGAAAAGCAGTCATTCTTTCCTAAATTTCTCATGTTAGATTCGCCCCTGAATCACGTAGGGAGAGACAATTCAGATCCAGAGTTTAGAGATCAAAAGATTGTGGATGCATTTTACGCCTATCTGAGCAGTTTGCAGGAAAGCTATGGCAGCCAGATGCAACTGCTTGTGTGTGACAACAGTCCGCCACCGAGTGCAAAACATCTGATACGCATTGAGTACACAGGTGAGCGAGAGCGGGGCCGATATGGACTCATTGAAGACGAATTCCCTCCGGATGCTCAGACTGTAACAAACTAAAACCGGTGTCTTCGACCGACAACAACAAACGAAAAACGCGCCGCTGAACAGAACTTCTGATTTTTTTAAACGGCTACGACCGTTCACTATATTCTGAATTCTGCGGGCATATCCATTTAATCATATTTACTACAATCGTGATTGACCGCTTATTTTAATCTGTTATAATCGATTATATCCGTTCGACAATCAATAAAATCATGGCGAGATTCACTGCTAAACTACGAAGACGGCAATTAGATGAAGAGCTGACCCGATTTAAGGGTGTGAGCAGGCCGCCGCGTGGTTATGTTCGCGAGATCAGAGATGCCTTAGAAATGAGCAGTTATCAGTTGGCAGATCGGATGGGTGTCAGCCAATCAACAGTGATGGATATGGAAGCCAGTGAGCGAAATGGGACTATCACTGTTAAGTCGTTGGAGCGAGCGGCTGCAGCGCTAGGCTGTAAGCTTGTGTATGCATTGGTACCAGATGAGAGCTTGGAGCAAATGCTCACTAAGCAGGCGCATCTGCGCGCGATGGAGTTGTCCTCGACGGTGTTCAGGACAATGGCACTTGAGCAACAATCGACCGAATCCTCAGAACAGGCTTTCTTGATTGCTGAACTTGCAGATGAGCTATTGCGCAAAGGAAAGCGGGAATTGTGGAAGAATGACAAATGATGCTGAAATTCCTGAAGGCGCAACGCCGCTAGATCCTGATGAGGCAGCTGGACTGAAGCCTGGACTAACGACGCGCGGGGAGTTGAATGCGTTTGAGCAAGCGAATATCGCACAGGCTGTTACCTGGGCGCGCAAGAGCCGGAAGCTGAAGACTAATCTTGTATCAATCGACTCGATCAAGCTCTTACACAAACGCATGTTTGATGATACGTGGAAATGGGCCGGGACCTTTAGAACAACGGGAAAAAACATCGGCGTTGAACCATATTTGATTCAGACCCAGCTAGCGACGCTATGCGGTGATGGCAACTATTGGCTGGAGAACAAGACGTTTTCGATTGATATCTGTGCTATTCGCTTTCACCACCGGCTCGTAAGCATCCATCCCTTTCCCAACGGAAATGGAAGGCATTCGCGCTTAGTCGCAGATTTGCTTATGCTCTTCGCAGGACAATCTCCTTTCAGTTGGGGCGGAACGTCCATTGATGTTGAGGGCAGCACCAGAACTAATTACTTGAACGCGCTAAGAAGCGCAGACAAAGGCAACTACGATTTATTGATCGAATTTGCAAAACAGAGCTAAGGCACCGAAGACGGTATCGAGCGCGCTGCAAGCTAGTCATTAGTGTCGAAAAAGTATTCACCGCTAGGGTTGACCATCAAGTTGTGACATGGTTCTCCGACCAGGACTTCATTCTCCAAACAGAATAATTTCTGAGAAAGGCATGCGATCTGAGCCCTGTACAGAGCGCGCAAACCGTACAAACGAAGAGGTTCTGTTGTTTTGAGCTTACGCTGAGTAATGAAAATCCTTATCGCTTGCTGAGTCATTTCGGCAGACATATTGGTCAACAGGTTATCACCATTGGTATACCAAAGACCGCTTACTAAAGTTAGGTATTCGTGAACTGCTTTTCTGGCTTCGGGTTT
>CAZISK010000904.1:0-3627 GCA_964541355.1 uncultured Candidatus Obscuribacterales bacterium | reverse complement strand
CCAGGGTCAATCCAAACTCCTTGAGATGGACTGCGGCGAAACTCGAATTGTGTTCGAGAATCCCGATCAAGAGTTGCTCCGGCTTTGGGAGACTGTCTCCTCGGCGGTTGCACTCATCAATGGCGCAATCGAAAATTTGTTTTAGTTCGCAGCTCAGAGTCTGCATTCTGTCCGAATACCAGGTCGTAGGAGGCGATGTGGTCTTATCCGCGTTTTTTTCTTGTACCGCGTCAGCCGAGTAGTGTACCGAAGTTTTAGAGAGATGCTCCGCCACATCATTCGCCTCTACCCCTAGCTCTTTCAAAACCTTGTGTAACCTCAACATGTCCGGATCACATAGCGCGTTGAGAAGATCGAAGCTGGTCGGCTTCCTTTTGGAGCATGGTGCAACCTGAACAGCTTGCACCATCCAGTGGAGTGCTGCTTCTGACAGTGGGATCTCCTTGTGGGGAGCCTTTTCCTTTTTCGCCGTTACAGGAAACAGCTACCTTTAGTCGATCAAGATCGAGCCCGGTCTCCTTCAGGATTTTGCTGGAGACACAATCCTCCGCCTCCAGAAGCCCGACCAGTATATGCTCGACACGGATTGAGTCCTCATCGAGCGCTCTAGCGATTGTCTGTGCGAAGACAAAAACGTCGTAAAGGCCTTGATCAGAATAGACGTCGTACCAAAAGGAGTCTCTACTGCTTATGTCGAAGTCAGGATCCCGCCCTCCCATCGAAGCGAAAATGTAGTGGTAGAGTTCCGAACTGTCTAAGTCAAGGCTTCGAAGAACTTTTGCTGCCGTCCCGTCACCTAACCTAAGAAGACCAAGTAGGAGATGCTCGGCACAAATGTACGAATGTTCCAGCTTCCGTGCTTCGTCCCAAGAAAACTCAAGAGCCCGTCTCCCTCTTGGAGTAAAAGGAATCTCAATGGCGACAAACCCGGCACCTTGACCGATAATGGCCTCGACCTCTAATCGTGCTCGCTTCAAGTTAACGCCTCGCTTCGTCAACTGTTCCGAAGCCATCGCTCTCTTCTCACGAACTAGACCAAGCAACAAATGTTCGGTACCGACAAAGTTGTGCCCAAGCCGCCGGGTCTCCTCCTGGGCGAGCATGATGACTCTTATTGCTGTCTTTGTGAATTTCTCAAACATAAGCGATTAGGAACGGGCTGAGAAACCATAATACAGCTAAAGATTACCGTCGATCAAAGAGTGAACCATGAACTGGTATCGCCAGATAAAATCTGATGTATAAAACGACTGGTGAGGTTTGAACGCAGCCGGACTTTGGTTAAACTGAAACGGTATGGAGTTTGAATGACATCACTGGATGGACAACGTAAAAAGACGGTAACCCCCGAGTGGCGCGAGCAACTCGCTCAGGGCTGGCGTGACTGGAGAGCGACCGCGTTTTCTACGGGCAGTTTGAATCGCACGGCGACGAGAGAAGCGATCTACAGCATTTATAGAGAAATCAACTTACAGCCACCCATCCTCTTCTACTGCCAGAGTCCATGGCAGGTTCTGGTTATGCCCATTGTCCTCCAGTTGATGCTGCGCTCGCCTCACGTCAGGCAGATGAGAGAGCCCCCGGCGGACCTCAGACATTCACAGCTCTGGTGTAATCTGTGGGAAAACCTCAGGGAGCAGTTGGATGCAAAGCCATACATCGACTATCCTTCGTACAGTCGTGGAAAGTTTCCTCTTATTGATGCGTTGCTCACGTCGTTGGAGACCATGGATTCACCCGATGCAAAGGAGTTGGAGTCCAATCTCTGGGAACGGCTTACATCGATAGTTCAAGATAAGCAGACGCGCTTGACCGACTGGTATGAGGCTGCGTACATAAAATTCCTCGAGGCAGATGCCTCAAATTCGCTGCGCGAAGAGTATGAAATACAGTTCGCTCCTCGCGCGCTGCGAAGTATTCGTGCCCAAGCGAGAGCCAGCTTGCGCCTGGGCAATGCGGTGGAGAGGCTTGGTTCGGAGATAATGTCCATTGTCCCTGAATCGGAACGAGATAAGTTGGCGCAACGATTGAGCAAGACCGGTGTCAATACACCAGATGCGAAGCCGAGGGACCTGTTCTCGGTGCTCAGTCGAGATCTAGACAAGCACCAAATATGGTGGGGGACATGGGCGCTCTCGCGGATGCCGTTCTTTGAAAATCTCGCTGATGAGCTGGTAAAGAACTTCAGCGACCATCATCGAATTTTGGAATTGCGTATGTGGTTGAGGCTGGCGCGGCAGACTTGTGCGGTGGCATTTTTTGAGCCCGCCTGCTTTGTTTGCGATCGACCCAACAAGATTTCGGCCGACGCACGTGGGCGACTGCACCATGAATCAGGACCTGCCTTATCATTTAGCGACGGCTTCGAGCTTTACTCCTGGCATGGCGCGACTGTGCCGAAGGAGATTATCGAGCATCCGGAGCAGATTACGATTGATGCGATCGATCGTGAACTCAACGTGGAAGTTCGTCGTGTGATGTTAGAACGATTCGGGGCAAGTCGTTATCTTTCCGAGTCGAATTCGCAGATCATTCATGAAGATGAATTCGGAGTGTTGTACAGCAAGGTTCTTCAGGATGACGAACCGCTCGTCATGGTGAAAGTGATCAATAGCACAGTCGAGGAAGATGGATTTCAACGGGAATACTTCCTTCGTGTGCCCCCGCATATCACGACGGCTCGAGCAGCTGTTGCCTGGACATTTGGATTCCTTTCCGATGAATACGAGCCCAACGTACAAACATAACGAAACATCGAGCACGGTAGAAAGCGTTCGTGTGAAACGATGTTCTCGTCGCTTCGCTCCTCGAAGGGGGTTGTTTCGATCACGGCTTTTATATGCCGGCGAGACGCCGGCATCGAGCACGCTAGCATTGTTCAAGTACGAGATCTCGAAACAAGTCCAAATCATCCTTAAATGGGCCCGTTGACGAACGGCGACAGTACACCAACCAATGTCCGATTGACTGGAGTCGGAACGCCGAGTTGTTCGCCCAGGTCTACCAATGTGCCGCTCAGCCAGGGCAGCTCAAGGCGGTTTCCCTGTTGTAAGTCGTGTTGCATCGATGATGTCACATCCGGTGCCGCAGCGTCCCAATAGGCCAGCTTTTCTCCGATCAGATCTTGCCTTACTTCTACTCCTCGGACTCGTGCCACGGCGATGGCTTCCTCCATCACATCGACGAGAAGTTGACGCGTCTTCGGATTAGAGCGTACCGGTCCAATCGTTTGACGCGCGGCGGCAGTAACGGAACTCATGGCACAGAGGAATACGAATTTTTCCCAGATCGTGAGAAGAATATCGTCGGAGATTTCAGCTGTGATACCGGCAGTAGTGCACGCTCGCTGCAGTTGCTCCAACCTGTCGGAATGACCAGAAGTGTACTCACCGAATACAAGCTTCTGTACGGTCCCTTTTTGTTCGATCATTCCCGGCTCTTTGATAAATGCCGCGATGTAGCTGACACCCCCCACAACGTTGGCAGGGGCGACATAGCGACGGAGAACCTCGTCGCGTAAGATTCCATTTTGCAGCGAGATTACGGCTGTATGCTCTTTTACCATCGGCTTCAGCATCTGTGCGGCCGACTCGGTGTCCCATAGCTTTACCGCGAACAAGACATAAT
>CAZISK010000903.1:0-3630 GCA_964541355.1 uncultured Candidatus Obscuribacterales bacterium | reverse complement strand
GCACCGACATACAGCGCGGACGAAGAAGCAAAGATGGAGCGGTCATTTCGACCGGCACCAACAATCTCAACTTCACTGCCGTGTAACTCTAGTGAGACACTGGTGTTGTGTGTACCGCACCGCCTTATGAAGGCAGATCGAGAGCGGACACAAATTTGATTTTTTCATTAGGTGAGTAAGAAGGGTCGAGAGAGAGGAACGGAGAGCTTCCTGTCTTTCTCGCATGGAACTTCATTGCGAAACTAGATGTGCAGAGATAGAGCGGGTTCATCTGCTGTTATGCGGCTTTCAATGCTTGCACTCGCTACCTAAATGTGGATAACAGTCGACAAAAGGCAGATAAGAGCTTGCTTCGAAATTGGAAACCAGCCGTAGCCACGGGCCTCAAAATCATCATCTTGCGCTATTAGAAGCTCGAACCAGGAGGATTAGAAAGTGTCCGGTGACATAGACAGAAAGGCAGATTTCCACAATGAGGTTCTAGAAGCTACCCTCGACAGAAGCGCACGGGAACTCCAGCTGCTCGCCAATTTTTATCATGCTCACGGATATCTCGAGCGAGCCCAAGAGCTTTACCGTACAATCATTGGAATCAGAAAGGACCGCGAAGGGGACGACGAATTTACTTCCCGCGCAGGATCATCAGCGTCATAGATCATGTTTGACCAAATGACAAGACGGCTTTTGCTTGGCAAATCTTTCCAGACCATAGGAAGTAATGAACGACACTCTCGGGAGTCGCAGATTTGCCAGTTTAGGCATTTTACCAATCGTGTTGAGCCCGCTGTCTGAAAGGGTAATGTCTCCCAGGATCCACAACACTTCAATGTTAGAATTCGAAAGTACACTCATATCAGTATCGGTCAATGCAGAGTCGCAGAGTATGAGATGCTCAAGTCTTCGAATAGATGCAATTTTTGATAAGCCGATGCGGTTAAGTGGTCCGATTATCCGCAGCATACGCAGATAAGCCAGGTCGGCAAGAGAATCCCAATTTGCCGATCTCATTGGCTTAGAGCCTGACAAAGTCAGGAACTCCAGTTTGGAAAAACTTTTCAGAGCTCTGAAATGATCTTCCTGCATTCGATCCCAATCGAGCGACAAAGTATCTAGCTTCTTGAGCGTTGCAAGTCCATAAAATGACACCAGATCGTAAGGTGCAAGAAGCTCTGTTGGAGCTCCTAATGATTGGTTGATGTCTTCTGTGGTGCCCGTTCTTTCGAAGAAGTAGGGGCTCTTCAGAGCAAGCGAATTCAGAGAATCCATCTTTTGAATGGATCTCAGACCGGCAGCGGAAAGCGTTACTTTCACAAGCTGCAGGGACTTAATCGGCAAGTCTGTCAAATATGTCAGACCGTGCTCATCAAAGGTTGGACAGTTGAGAATAGTTACGTGGTTCAGCGTCTGTATTCTGCCGAGCAGCTTCAACGAATTATCGCTCAGATCGATTCCTTCGAGGGAAATAGTCGTTAACGGTAGTTCGGTGATGTACTTCAATCCATCACCGGAAAAAGCAGCCGTCTTGCGTACGGTCAGCTCCTTGAGCGTCTTCATGTCCGACAGGACGTTGAGAGCATCGTCGTTAACCTTGCACACGTCCAACGTTAGCTTTGATAGCTTGCGGTCTCTCAACTCAGACATCAACGATGCGTTGAGGGTGCAACTGTCCAAGATCACTTCTGTCAGCCCAGAGTGAGATTTTAGTGAGGCAAACGAAGACGATTGATCGGCGCCGACCACGCCGACTTTGCCAGGTCCCCTTGATGTAATCCGGAACTGCCGGCTCTCGCCGGCTGATAAATTTTTAAGCGCGCTGTCGACCTCAAATTCATTTTCCAAACCAGTCGGACCTTCTATCGTACGGAGTATCCGGTCGGTACTAGTCTTAGTATCACGACCTTGCCATATGGAGTAAGCGATGCCGCCGAATGTACAGCAAATCGCTACGACAACAAGAGCAACTAAAGGCAGGACCATGCGATCGGAGCCTTCCTGAACAGACACCGGTGTAAGCGCGGCTTGGCTCTCCGATTGAGTGGCATGCAAAGCGGGCAAGTCCGGATCTTCGATGAACGCTTGAAGCTCCTCCATGCTTTGAAATCGATCGTCGGGATCTTTGGCAAGACAACGCTGGACAATCTCTTCGGCAACCTGGCTGAACCAGACATCAGCCTTCACTTCGGACAAGAGCGGGATCGGCTCATTGGCGTGCAGATGAATAATCTCGATTGTCGCCAGCGCGATATACGGCGGACGGCCGGTCAACATCTCGAAGAACAAGCATCCTAGTGAATATATCTCCGATCTTGCATCGAAAGGCTTTCCAAGGAATTGATCGGGCGACATATATCCAGGAGTACCGGCAATTGTATGCCCTTTACCGTAATTAGTCTGAAACAGCGCCTCCTTCAGCGTCGCTATGCCAAGGTCGATAACCCGGACCTCGAGATGCTCAGCCTCGATATCAGCATTTTCCGTGCGGTCGTTGACTATCAATACGTTCGAACCTTTCACATCGCGATGAAAGATTCCTCTGGCATGCGCATGAGAGAGTGCGCTGGCAAGCTGCGTTAAAACAGACAAAGCAACCGGCTCAGGCAGAGGTCCGTGCGTCGCGATATAATCGGCGAGGCTGCGGCCCTCGGCGTACTCCATCACCATATATGGTGCGCCATTTTCAGTGGCTCCAAAGTCGTAAATCTTAATGATATTTGGGTGATCAAGTTTGCTGGTAGCCTGCGCTTCTTTTTGAAAGGCCACCAACTGTTTTGCTGTGAGCGTCTGCAGACATTTGATCGCCACATGCTTTCTGAGCATACGATCGACCGACAGGTAGACGATACCGGATACACCCCTGCCAATCTCTCGTAGAGGCTTATAACGATCCATCGGAAAAACATCTTCATCGATCAACAGACCTTCGACTGCTTGACCGAATTCCTGACTGAGCGTCAAGTCATCCATCATCGTACCGACAGCGCTCTGCACCTCGGCTTCGGTCGCCTGTATCGGGGACGGATTTTCGCAGCGACATAGATCGCTGCGGAATACCCACTGCGTCAGGCTCCCGACACGTCCGGAAGAGATACGCTTATTGCACAATGTACAGAGCAGTATCGGATCTTTCTCGACACGATCATCCTGGACGACCAGCTCGCTGCAATGGCATGTAGCAATCCACTGCGTGATGCTGCCGGGTCCGGCGTTGCTTCGACTCATTCCACACTTCGGACAGGTTTCCACCGCGTATTTCGCTCTTACTCACTCCCCGCAGTAGGAATCATACACGTTCCACGTACACCTGTAACGTAGTGCAACGAGCCGGCACTATTGCTCAGGAAATGTCGACCGATCTGCAAGACTACTCAGGCCAGACGACCGCTCTATCGCCGGGAACGCCGTCATCGAAAGTGTGCTGTGCCAGTGAATTCTCACGCGCCTGAATGACTATGTACTCGAGATCTTCAGTGGAGTTGTTCCGCCAGGTTCGCTCTCCGGCAGGTGCAATACGCACAACGGTGCCTTCCTCTACATCGAAGGTTTCATTGTCGATCTGAATCTTCCCCTTACCTCTTGTAAAAATGTACAACTCCTCATTCTATCTATGCTGATGATAAAACGGCACCGAGA